>NZ_JALQCK010000035.1:0-105746 GCF_030464835.1 Paraburkholderia sp. WS6 | reverse complement strand
GGGCTCGTCCGGGTCTGTGAGGGGCGAGGAGGGTAACCTCCTCGTCTACTCGGAAGTGGCAGACACCATGAGAAAGAATACCGATGCCAGAGTGAGGGGCGGAGCTGCCCGTAGTAGTGTTGAAGCCGTTGTAATGACGGTGGAGCGAAGGGGCGGCGTTATCCGGTTGACGAAGGTCGCCAACCTGCATTGCGGGGATGAGTGACGTGACATCAACAAAACCCTATTGCATAGCAAAGCGTATGGTGTGGGAAGCGTATCAACTGGTGAGGGCTAACCGTGGCGCTGCCGGCGTGGACGATGAAACGATCGCCATGTTCGAGCAGAACTTATCGGGAAATCTTTACAAGCTGTGGAACCGGATGTCGTCGGGGTCGTACTTCCCGCCGCCGGTTAAGCAGGTTGAAATTCCAAAGGCCAAGGGCGGCACCAGGAAGTTGGGCGTGCCCACTGTGTCTGATCGAGTTGCGCAAAGCGTGGCCAAGCTCATGATTGAGCCGGTGCTCGATCCGATATTCCATGAAGATTCCTATGGATACCGGCCGGGCAAGTCGGCAAAACAGGCGATTGCCGTCACGCGAAAGCGTTGCTGGCAGTACGACTGGGTCGTTGAGTTTGACATTAAGGCGGCATTTGACCAGATCGATCATGCGTTGTTGATGAAGGCGGTGCGACGTCACATCAAGGAAGACTGGATCTTGCTGTACATCGAGCGGTGGCTAACTGCGCCGTTCGAGACTGCGGATAGAACCCAGTTGCTACGGGCGCGGGGCGTTCCGCAAGGCGGAGTGGTCAGCCCCATCCTGATGAATCTGTTCATGCATTATGCGTTCGACCTCTGGATGGAGCGAACTTATCCTCACTCTCCTTTCGCTCGGTATGCCGATGATGCGGTGGTTCATTGCCGCAGTCGGGCACAGGCAGAAGAACTGATGCGAGAGATCGCATCACGACTGGATGAGTGCGGATTAACAATGCATCCGGAGAAGTCGCAGATCGTGTACTGCAAAGATAGCAACCGTACCCATGTGTATCCGAACGTACAGTTTACGTTTCTTGGCTTTACGTTCAGGCCAAGAGTGGCATCCAGCAAATACAACCGGCGATTTACCAGTTTCCTGCCAGCGGTGAGCAAAGATGCATTGAACCGGATGCGGCAAAAAGTGCGGGGCTGGCGAATACATCGTCGGACACCAGCGACACTTGATGACCTTGCGCAGCAATGTAACCTGACGATGCAAGGGTGGTGGAACTACTACGGTGCGTTCTATCAGACGGCGATGCACGAGCTCTTCCAATACGTTGACGGAAGGCTTGAGCAATGGGCCAGACGCAAGTATAAGACACTGTCGGGCCACAGGCGCCGTAGTGTGGAATGGCTCCGCAAGATGAAAAAGTCCGTGCCGCGGATGTTTGTCCACTGGCGTGTCGTCGAAGGACCGGTTGGATAACGGGAGCCGTATGACGCGAGAGTGTCACGTACGGTTCTGCGAGAGGTTCGGGGCGAAACTCCCCGGGCCTACTTACCACTTGTATCGGGCCGTCGATAAGGCCGGCGACACGGTTGACTTCCTGTTCCGCGCCAGGCGGGACAAGGCCGCGGCCCGGCGCAATTTCGAAAAGGCGATCTTTGGAAACGGCGTACCTGAGACGGTGACGATCGACAAGAGCGGGGTGAATCTCGCAGGGCTAAATTCGATCAATGCTGATCGCGAAGTGCCGATCAAAATTCGACAATCGAGTATCTGAACAACGTGGTCGAGCAGGACCATCGAGCGATCAAACGCATCGTACGGCCAATGCTAGGATTCAAGAGCTTTCGTTGCGCCCGCGTCATTTTAGGCGGTATCGAACTCATGCACATGATAGCGAAAGGACAGATGAAGAGTGACGGTCGACGGCATCGTTCAGTCGCCGAGCAGTTCTACGATCTTGCGAAATAAGCATTCCTCTCCGTTCCGTCCCGACTCTTCCTAATTTCCTTACTGCGACAGAACCGGAATTCGTCGTGGAGCACGAATTTGACCCATTCGGACTCGCGAGGCATGCCAATCTCCTCAAGAACATTTCGGAAATCCTGGGGCCGCGGCAAGGGCCTGGGAGAACGATCAATCCCGCATATCACCGAGCGTGCGGGCTCACACGGTCCGACGTGTCAGTGAATTCGCGCGAGGGTACGAAGCAGGGCATCTCCGTCCTGCGTAACGCGAGGGAGCACGGCACCACCCGCAAGTTGCTCCATGTCGAGCAGTTGACGTTCGAGCAACGTGTCAAGTTCGTCCCGGTCGGCAATCTGTTCGACGCAGTCCTTGACGAGCATCAATGTCGCAAATTCATGGGGGCTGAGCATACCTGTCTCCTGAGAGTTCGAGTAGGCGCTGTACATGGAATGCGCCGGCTACCGGCTTGTGTGCCGTGCCCGCCAGGCTATAGCGCTCGCTTGCGGCCACGCATTACCAGTGGCGCATTTGGCTGCGATATGCAGCGGGGAGTTGATGGTAGAAGGAGGTTCAGGAGTACGGCAATTCGGGGTGTCCCGCATATTGGACATATTGGCCGTAGCGCACTTCCAAAGATGCGGCACCGATTAAGCGCTTGCTTCATCGTCGTGTCTCCCTTGTGAAGGGAACCGGTGAGCGAGCGCACGCTTGCCGGCCACGAAGGGTCGTTTGTGTTGCACGACCCAATGGCTGGTTCTTGGCGAACTGCGGCCCACAATTGACACTCAACATACTCTTACCTGTACGCGCAGGTTTGACCGTGCGTGTCAGCTCCTGAAAAATTCCAGACCCGTTTTTCGAAAAATTCACGCCGGGCAGATTTTCGGTTAAATTCCCAAAACGTCTACTCAAGAAGACGTCCATGCACATTCCAGTAACGAACTTCTTCGCATGAGCTCCCCCGCACCCACGGTTGATGTCTGCCGTCCGCTAAAGCACGGCATTGCCCACAGTCACTTCAGCGTGCGGGGGGAAGCGCCACAGCGGCGCTTGCTCGCCTGGCGGGATCGGGTCGGTCACCTTGTTGACGTGCTGCCCTCGCGATCTGACCTGGAGAGGCCGTTCCAAGCGTCGATTGACCGCTATCAGGTTGGCGAGCTTGTATTTACGGATTGCCGGTCGGACCTGATTGTGCTCGAGCGCTCACTGGCCCGGATCTCGACAGACCGGGTACGCGACTTCGTCTTTCATGTGTTTCTGGAGGGCGGAGTTGAGAACGTCGCCGTGCGCACTGCGCGGCGCGATCCCACACCCTCAGCCGCAAGCATCCTTGCACTGGATATGAACCAACCCGTTCGAATGCAACGCCAAGCATGCAGGGTGATCGCGTTTTTCGTGCCGGGCGAGTTTGTGCAGGAGGTCTTTCCTGATCCGGAGGCCATCCACGGCCGTGTGCTCCATGGTTCGACGCCGCTCGAGCGACTGATCATCGAACACGTTGCGGCGCTCAGTCGGACGATCGCATGCATGAGTGCCGGTGAGGCGGACGGCGCCATACGCGCGGCGGCCAAGCTCCTTGTCGCAGCGTTTGGACGACAGGCGCGCCTGAGCGGCGACACGCGCGCTGCAGCCCGGGCAGCCATGTTCGGTCAGGTACGGCGCTATATTCAGGCGCACCTGACTGAAGATGAACTCTCCCCCGAAAGTGTGTTAAATGCGCTTCAACTTCCTCGCCCGACCATCTATCGCCTGTTTCAGCATGAAGGCGGCGTTGGCGCTTATATCCGCCACCTGAGGCTACGCCATGCGGCCGATGAACTGATCCGGTATCCGCACTTAGCGGTGATAGAGATTGCCTACGGACTCGGCTTCAAAAGTGCGTCTGATTTTACGCGCGCCTTCCGGCGAGCCTACGACATGGCGCCGCAGGATTTTCGGGCTCTAGCTGACAAGATAGTTCAGACCCAGTGATAGGCGTCAATGCGCACGCGGCGGTTCAGGTTTCGAGGCGCCGTTCCTTGAAAAGCGTCAGCGCACAGAAGCTCATCACACACGCCGGCGCCACATACCAGGCTGCAGACATGGGATCGCCGGTCCATCTGATCAATGCCGTCACGATGAATTGAGCAGTGCCGCCGAACAAGGCGACGTGCAGCGCATGCGAAACGGCCATGCCGCTGGCGCGCACCCGTGCAGGAAGCGCTTCGAGCACAAGCAGGGCGACCGCGCCGGCGCCGAACGCCACCATTGTGCTAATGAGCCCGACGCCGCACAGGATAGGCAGCGCGCTGGTCGCACGGGTAATCACCAGAAAGACCGGATAGACCAGAAGCGCCGTGCATCCAGAGGCAAGGAGGGCCAGTGGTTTGCGGCGAGGCAGACTGTCTATGAGACGGCCGGCCAGCGGCGGAATGACGACCAGCAGCAGCGCAGACAACGCGGAAGCCAGAAATCCGATGACGGCGGGCATGTGCATCACGCGAGTCGCATAGCTAGGCATGAAGTAGACGATCGCGTAGACCGGTATGGTTTGCCCCATCATCATCAGCATCGCCAGCAGGATCGTCGTCCCATGTTCGCGACACAGTTCGGCGGGTTCTGTCGCGGTAAGGCGGTTGAGTTGTACAAAGGCAATATGGTTAGGATTACTTACATTGCCAATGAGTAGAACTGGCAGGCTGCAGATGGCTTTATTTTGCCAGTGTGCATCATCTGCCCTTTGGCGATCATATGCATGATCTCGATGCCGCTCAGAATGACACGCGCGCAACGGAAGTCCTTGAATCCGAGCATCGGTCGGATGACGCGTTTGATCGCCCGATGGTCCTGCTCAACCACGTTGTTCAGATACTTGACCTGACGAATCTTGATGGGTGTGTCGCGCTCGGCGTTCACCGCGTGTAGCGCGGCCAGATTGGCTCCGCTTTTGTCGATCGTCACCGTCTCGGGTACGCCGTTTTGCCGGATCGATTTTTCGAAATAGCGCTGGGCAGCGGCCTTGTCCCGCCTGGCTCGCAGAAGAAAGTCGACCGTGTTGCCTTCCTTGTCCACGGCCCGGTAGAGGTACCTCCATTCGCCCCGAACCTTCACATAGGTTTCGTCCATCCTCCAGATCTTGCCGACAGCTCGCTTGCACCGGCGGAACGCCTTCTCAAGCACGGGCAGAAGCTTGATAGCCCAGCGGTGCACTGTGGAATGATCGACCGCAATCCCACGCTCGGCCATCATTTCCTCGAGATGACGTAAGCTAAGCGGATAGGCGACGTACCAACGCACGCAGGTCAGGATCACCTCCAGCGGATAGTGTAGCCGTTTAAGCACGTGTGCCACACCCGGATCCATCGTCTTCATTCTTCACCCACGCAACCATTTCGATTGAGCCAGATTACCAGAACGCCTTATTGCAACAAAACCCTTTCTGTCGATGCCCTCCCACATAGCATCTAGGGCGACGTCAGGCAGTCGGCGCCCGTATCACGACACCGTACCAACCTAGCCCGCGGTAGCTTTCATACCCAGGTGTCAATGCGAAGGAGACTGTCCGCCCGTCCGATAGTCGGTAAGATCCGCGTGGCTTTCCCTCAGTGGTGAGTCGGAATGGTTCGTTCAAAATTCCCGTTGCGTCGGAGCTTGCGATAATGCGAAACGTCGAGTCCACGATCATGCAGCGACTTCGCGCCCACTCGTCATCACTAAGGCGCACTCCGCGAACGACTGCGGCGGCCTGTGGTGTCCAGTCGAAAAAAATGATGAGGGCGCCCAATGGTTGACCATCCACTGCGCCGCGTTCACGAATTGCCGTGGCATAGGTAGCTGCGTGTGCACCTCCTAACTGCGGGAGCGCTTCCACGTCCGCAGCTACGAAATCTGAACCCGACGCGGTTTTCATTGCGTCCATGAACCATCTGGCATTGGCAATATTTTTGCCAATGACGGGATAGGTACCTGGGCGACCGTTGGCCACCACGGTCCCTCCAGCGTCTACGATCCAGAGATCCAGATAAACGGTATAGCTGTCCAGAATAACTGACAATCGACGGGAAGCATATTCTCGAGCCGCGGCATTTCGATTGGCCAGGCAGTCGACTACAGCCGAATCGGTGGCCCACCAACGGACGTCGCATGATCGCTCATACAGGTTCCGGTCGATGATATCGATCATATTCAGCGCTAGATCGGTGCATCGCTGCCCCTCGTGTGAGCGCAGACGCTCGATCATACCGTCGGCCAATTCCGTCAGTTTCGACAACGAACCTGCGAGTTCCTTGTTGAGTACTGTCGTAATGTCTGAAATTCGTGCTGACACGTGCTTGACCTGGTTCGCTACGACGGCGAATCCCTTGCCGGCATCGCCGGCACGCGCCGCCTCAATCAGCGCATTGAGCGCGAGAAACGTGGTTTCTCTATTGATGTCGTTGATGTCTGATATCTTGTTCGTCGCGAGTTTTTTCACGCTGTGTGTAAGTTCAACGATTTCTTGTGGATTCGACATTGATCGTGCCTTGGTAGATGGGTCAACACCTTTCCGGTAATGCAAGGATCGGGCCTGTTGACATCGGCGCGTTAATCGCGACCGCAGATGCACTTAATGCGTATTCCTCTCTACCATTTGATAATTCGACAACATCTACGGCATCCCTGCCACTGATACGCTAGCCGAGCATCGGTACCATCGAAATCGTCTGAGCATCCGCCACAAAGTAATTTCATCGCGCTCGCGCATGGGAGCAAGATCCGGTCTCACCACCAGAATTCGTCGCACCGCTTTGCCGACGGTAGAAAAATTCCATGGATCAAGGGGTTTGCAGCAGAAACGACATACGTGAACTAGCCAGATACCCTATATACAGCTGCAAATTCTGCGAAATCCCCCGTAAGCTCTCGGCATGGAGATGATTCGACCTTCAGTTCGCCAAGTCAAAGTCAACGCGGAGGAAGCATGACAACCGAGGAAATCGTGGGCAGATTTTTCGCCGCAAGAGAAGAGGGGGATGTCTCAGCGGTCGAACAACTCCTTGCAGACGATGTCACCATATGGCACAACTTTACGGGCCGGGTCCAAACCAAGCAAGAGAACATCGATACGTTCGTCATGCTCAACGAACTAGGATCTTTCAAGTACATGGTTTTGGAGCGGCACGTAACTGGCGATAGTCTTGCTCAGCGATATGAAGCGGAGGTCGTCATGAAATCCGGAGAGGTTCTTAATATCCCGGTTGCAATATTCATGACGGTGAGAGACGGGCAAGTGGTCCGGATCCACGAATATCTCGACAGTACTCACGTCGTTCCTGGAGCGGCTGATGTTTCATCCAATTCCGCAACAACGTGAGATTGTCAGCGTGTCACCCGCAAGTGGCGCAGGGCAGGACGTTATACGGTTTTGTGAATGGAGCCGTCGCCGTTTCCATCGACGGCTGGGCCGCGTCGCTCGATAGCCGTCGGACCGTTACCGCCAGCCACCCACAATACGCGGTTCCATGCGTTCAGATCAACATACGTGTCTGTGCCTATCTGAAGGGCAAACCCTGCGTCGAATTGTGCATGGAGCATTCCGCAATACGGTCTTAGTGCGGCCATGCGGTACGTACTTCCGTCCGCGAAACATCGCGAATCGAGAATTACGATTCTTCGAAAATACTATTCAGCTGACGGACCGTCAGCGGCGCACTAACACGTTCTATCGCATGCATGGCAGCGAGCGATGTTTCGCGACCAACATAAACCCATGTCATTCAAGTCGACAACGGACTGTCCTTGGTCCGGCTTGTGGCAAATCATTCCGACGCGATTTCGGGACTGTTGCAACACGCAGGATAGGACCTGAAGAAGTCCAACGGGTATGGTCGGCCAGCTCCTCGCGTATTCGCATCTGCCCATCGTTGGGTGGGGTTAGACGGCCGTGTTGGCTGCGTGGCCGGAACGCCCAGCGAGACATGCGCGTCCCACAACTGCCTAACTTCAGTGTCGCGTCCACTTCGTATCGGTCTTCACGCACTTACGTATGAGTCCGGACCCGCAAGAAATTCTGGAGTTCGGGAGTTTCGCAGGATAGATCGCATGCCTTAGCTGATCACATTCCACAAATACAGCCACACATTCTGCGACATCCCCCGTAACCTGTTTACGCATTCCCACTGGATTACAGCATCGCTCTCGTTTCGGAGTTGCAACATGACGGATTTATCAACGGGTACTCATTCGATTCTCGCCCTCTCTCAAGCGCGTATTGACAACGATCCCCAGGAAACAGCCGAATGGCTCGCTGCATTGGATGGCATCGTCCAGCACGCGGGAATTGAGCGGGCTCAGTATCTGTTTGACAGGCTGGCCGCGCATGCGTCGTCCAATGGAGTCGCAACGGCACGCATGAACATCACGCCATATGCGAACTCGATTCCCGTCGAGCAGCAGCCTCCGTATCCGGGCGACCTCGACACCGAAGAGAGACTCGCCGCCGCATTGCGCTGGAACGCACTGGCGATGGTGGTGCGGGCAAATCGCGCTTACGGCGAGCTCGGTGGCCATATCGCGAGCTATGCGTCGGCGGCGGACTTGTTCGAAGTGGGCTTCAATCACTTCTTTCGTGGCCCGAATGATGCTCAAGGCGGCGATCTGGTCTATTTCCAGCCGCATTCGTCGCCTGGCGTGTATGCCAGGGCTTTTCTCGAAGGCTTCCTGAACGAAACTCATCTCGAACACTACCGGCGTGAAATCGCAGGTCCAGGCTTGTGTTCGTATCCGCATCCGTGGTTGATGCCGGACTTCTGGCAGTTTCCGACGGGCTCGATGGGTATCGGACCGATCAACGCGATCTATCAGGCGCGCTTCATGCGCTATCTGCAGAACCGTAGTCTGCTCAAGACGGAAGGCCGCAAGGTGTGGGGCTTTTTCGGCGACGGCGAGATGGACGAACCCGAATCGATTGGTGCCTTGTCGCTTGCGGCCCGTGAACGGCTGGATAATCTGGTGTTCGTCATCAACTGCAATCTGCAACGGCTCGATGGGCCGGTGCGCAGCAATGGCCGCATCATCGACGAACTCGAAGCGCAATTCAACGGCGCGGGTTGGAACGTGATCAAGGTCGTTTGGGGCTCGGACTGGGACGCGCTCTTTGCACGCGACCGCACCGGCGCGTTGCTGCGTGCGTTCGCACACACCGTCGACGGGCAGTTCCAGACGTTCTCCGCGAACGACGGCGCGTATAACCGTGAGCGTTTTTTTGGGCAGAACCCCGAGCTGGCCGCGCTCGCCGCGCACCTGAGCAACGACGACATCGACCGCCTGCGTCGCGGCGGTCACGATGTGCGCAAGCTGCACGCGGCATACGACAAGGCACTGAAGCATAAGGGCCAGCCGACCGTAATCCTCGCGAAGACGATGAAGGGCTTTGGCATGGGCGCGATCGGCCAAGGGCGCATGACGACGCATCAGCAGAAGAAACTCGACGTCGAACAATTGAAGGCATTCCGCGACCGTTTCCGTTTGCCTTTGTCCGATCAGGACGTCGAGCAGATCAGGTTTTACAAACCCGCGGACGACAGCCCCGAGATGCAGTATCTGCACGCGCGTCGGACTGCCTTGGGAGGCTACCTGCCCAGAAGGCGGTGGACGGCGTCGCAGACGCCGACGGTGCCGGCCATGCCATCGTGGGGGCAATTCGCACTGGAGGCGAACGACAAGGAGATGTCGACCACGATGGCGATCGTGCGCATGCTCGGCAGTTTGCTTAAAGACGCGTCACTCGGATCTCGTATTGTGCCCGTCGTCGCGGACGAGGCCCGCACGTTCGGAATGGCGAACCTGTTCCGTCAGGTAGGCATCTATTCGCCGCTCGGTCAGCTGTACGAACCGGAAGACCTTGGCTCGATGCTCTACTACCGCGAAGACACTGGGGGTCAGATACTCGAGGAGGGCATCTCAGAGGCGGGGGCCGTGTCGTCGTGGATCGCAGCGGCAACGTCGTACACTGTGCACGATCTGCCGATGCTGCCGTTCTACATTTACTACTCGATGTTTGGCTTCCAGCGCATCGGTGACCTGATCTGGGCGGCCGCCGATCAGCGCGCTCGCGGCTTCCTGATTGGCGCGACGGCAGGCAAGACGACACTCGGCGGTGAAGGCCTGCAACATCAGGACGGCACGAGCCATCTCGCGGCATCAACGGTGCCTAACTGTCGCGCCTACGATCCGGCGTTCGCGTATGAAGTCGCGATCATTGTCGACGAAGGCATGCACGAGATGATCGAACGTCAACATGATGTGTTCTATTACCTGACCGTCATGAACGAAAACTATGCGCAGCCCTCGTTGCCTGCAGCAGACGTCGATCGCGTTCGTGAAGGCGTCCTGAAGGGCATGTACGCACTCGAGCCGGCAGCAATTGACATCGCACAGGTGCAACTGGTTGGCTCAGGCGCAATTCTCGGGGAAGTGCAGGCCGCAGCGCGCATGTTGAAAGACGACTGGAATATTGAATCGGCCGTGTGGAGTGTGACTAGCTTTACTGAACTGCATCGTGACGGCGTGGCATCGGAGCGCGCTGAGCGGTTGCTCGAACCCAATGACCACGCTGCGCCTTATGTGACCTCGGCGCTCGCGGCATCGCGTGGACCGGTGATTGCCGCGACTGACTATGTGCGGGCAGTACCAGAACTGATTCGTGCCTACGTGCCGCGTCGGTACGTCACGCTCGGCACCGACGGCTTTGGACGCAGCGACACACGCGAGGCATTGCGCGCGTTCTTCGAAGTGGATCGAGTGTCGATTGTGATCGCAGCGTTGAAATCACTCGCCGACGATGGAATTCAGGAGCCAGACACCGTACGACAGGCGATCAATAAGTACGGAAGGAGTCAGAGCGGGCAGTATGCACCGTGGTTGGTATAAGCGCGGAACCAGTGGGGGCGTGTGGGCGTTGCTTGCGCATTTAGTGATTCCCGGGATCACACGATGCACGGATTGCAGGCAACGCGCACTTCTATCGGATAGGCCGTCGACTCACGATCTTTCGGACGAACAAATGGCATGCGTAATTGCGTCGTTGCTCGATAGAGAGCTCCGCGCCGTCACTCAAATGCGCAACAGACTTCCGAACTGATATCTATAGCCATTCCTCGGTCGTCGGATCCTCATCGGACAGTGTCAGTCCGTTTGCTGGCAACGGGAGGGCCGTCTTATAGCGTACCTGCTTGAGTGCGAAGCTCGAACGAATGTTAGAGATCCCCTTGATCGTCGTGAGATGTTCGAGGATAAAACGTTCCAATGCCTTGGTATTGGGTACAACAACACGAAGTAGGTAATCTGCGTCGCCGGTCATCAGATAGCATTCCATCACCTCCGGCCTAGCAGATATCTCCTCTTCGAAAGTCCGCAGTGCAGCCTCGACCTGCCGCTCAAGACTCACACTTACAAAGACGTTCAGGTTGAGACCTAACACTTCAGGGTTGAGCAGCGTCACTTGCTGCTTGATCAATCCAAGCTTCTCTATATTTCTCACTCGATTGAAGCATGGAGTCGTAGAAAGATTGACTGCGCGCGCGAGTTCAGCGTTCGTGATCCGTGCGTTCCTCTGGAGCTGATTCAGGATTGCTACGTCAATCCGGTCGAGACGTTTGGACGGTGATGACATGAACGAAGCTCCCTACGTATGAGTGTCTACTTAGGATATTTACACTATCGAGCAGTGTTTGTGCAACAGAAATCAGACGCTCATTCTCTTGAGTTCCATGTAAGCTCAGTAACCCTGTGGACACCACACATGCTGGAGCTTCGTGAACATCATCAGCTGTGCCGTTCATATAGAGGAATGAGACAACAGATGGAAATATCGGGAGATATTTTAGTTAGGTTTGAAAGCTTGATGCGAACTATCAAAACGCTAGTTGTCGGAGACGAATGTGCGCGTTACAAAAATAGAAGTTCCAGATATTGGGGACTACAGGAACGTTCCTGTAATCGAAATCTTGGTTGAGGTGGGGCAACGCGTCGAGAAGGAGCAGTCGCTCGTCACGCTTGAATCGGACAAGGCGACGATGGAAGTGCCGAGCTCGGCCAAGGGCGTCATCAAGGAAATCAAGGTCAAGGTGGGCGAAACCGTTTCCGAGGGCGCTTTAATCCTCTTGCTCGAAAATGAAGAAGCAGGTCCGGGCGCCGGCAGCGAATCGCTTGCACCCGTGCCGACACCGGCGAGCTCCCCTGCAGCGACTTTCGCCACGAACGGCCATGGCGTGCAGGAAGTGAAGGTTCCGGACATCGGCGATTACAAGGACATTCCGGTAATCGAAGTCGCGGTCAAGGTGGGCGATCGCGTCGAGAAGGAGCAGTCGCTTGTCACGCTCGAATCCGACAAGGCGACGATGGATGTGCCGAGCTCAGCCGCCGGCGTCGTGAAGGAAGTGAAGGTCAAGGTCGGCGATAACGTGTCGGAAGGCTCGGTTATCGTGCTGCTCGAGACGGAAGGCGGCCCGGCTCCCGCGGCGGCCGCTGCACCGGCGCCGAAGCAGGAAGTCGAAAAGCCGTCCGACGCGCCGCAGCCCCCCCCACCGGCGCCGGCTTCGCCGTCCGCGCTTGCGCAGGCGCCGCTGATCCCGGCTGGCGTGGGCGGTGCCCTCCCGAGCCACGCGTCGCCCTCGGTGCGCAAGTTCGCACGCGAACTCGGCGTGGACGTGTCGCAGGTGCAGGGTACTGGTCCGAAGGGCCGTATCACGCAGGACGACGTCACGGCGTTCGTGAAGGGCGTCATGACCGGCCAACGTGCCGCGCCAGCAGCGGGTGCGCCGGCTGTCGCAGGCGGTGGCGAGCTGAACCTGCTGCCGTGGCCGAAGGTCGATTTCGCGAAATTCGGCCCGATCGATCCGAAGCCGCTGTCGCGCATCAAGAAAATTTCGGGCGCGAACCTGCACCGCAACTGGGTCATGATTCCGCACGTCACGAACAACGACGAAGCGGATATCACCGAGCTCGAAGCGCTGCGCGTCCAGCTGAACAAGGAACACGAGAAGGCAGGCGTCAAGTTCACGATGCTCGCGTTCGTGATCAAGGCAGTCGTATTCGCGTTGAAGAAATTCCCGACGTTCAATGCGAGCCTCGACGGCGATAACCTCGTCTTCAAGCAGTATTACAACGTGGGCTTCGCCGCCGATACGCCGAACGGTCTCGTGGTGCCGGTGATCCGCAATGCAGACCAGAAGGGCCTCGTCGAAATCGCAACGGAAATGGCCGATCTGTCGAAGGCTGCGCGGGAAGGCAAGCTGAAGCCGGACCAGATGCAGGGCGGCTGCTTCTCGATCTCGTCGCTCGGCGGCATTGGCGGCACGACTTTCACGCCGATCATCAATGCGCCTGAAGTTGCGATTCTCGGGTTGTCGCGCGGTGCGATGAAACCGGTGTGGGACGGCAAGCAGTTCGTGCCGCGCCTGATCTTGCCGATCTCTCTATCGTTCGACCATAGAGCATTGGACGGAGCCGAAGCCGGTCGCTTCAACGCCTATCTGGTCTCGTTGCTTACCGATTGCAGACGAATGCTCCTCTAGGAAGATTGCGTCGGCGATCTGAAGCTGGACATCACCGTGGCTCGGGCCCGTTGCGAACTAACGTATGCCTGCGAACAGGGCGTTGGATTCGTTCGAGCGTCGTTCTCGCACAATAGCAAAGGCTCTACATGAGAGTTGTAGAAATCAAAGTGCCGGATATCGGCGACTATAAAGAAGTATCCGTGATCGAGATCGCGGTGAAGGTCGGCGATCGCGTCGAAAAAGAGCAATCGCTTGTAACGCTCGAGTCGGATAAGGCAACCATGGACGTGCCCAGCCCGGCTGCGGGCGTCGTCAAAGATGTCAAGTTAAAGGTGGGCGACACTGCCTCCGAAGGCACCTTGATCGTACTACTCGAAGGGGCTGGAGAGGATGCCGCCGCGATCGCTCCAAAGCTGACGGCGTCCGCACCGACACCGACACCCGCGCAGCAGGTCAGCAGCTTCTCCGGCAGCACCGATATCGAATGCGACACGCTCGTCCTCGGTTCGGGTCCTGGCGGCTATTCGGCTGCGTTCCGCTCGGCCGATCTCGGCATGAAGACCGTGCTCATCGAGCGCTATGCAACGCTTGGCGGCGTGTGTCTGAACGTTGGCTGTATTCCGTCGAAGGCGCTGCTGCACACCGCGCTCGTCATCGACGAAGCCGAAGCGCTCGGCTCGCACGGCATTACGTTCGGCAAGCCACAGATCGATCTCGACAAGCTGCGCGACTTCAAGTCAGGCGTCGTCAAGAAGCTGACGGGCGGCCTCGCCGGCATGGCGAAGGCGCGCAGAGTTGATGTCGTGACCGGCACCGGAGCGTTCGTCGGTGCGAATCACGTGGAAGTGCAGACCGAAGGCGGCAAGAAGCTCGTCAAGTTCAAGCAGGCGATCATCGCCGCGGGCTCGGAAGCGGTGAAGCTGCCGTTCATGCCTGAAGATTCGCGTGTTGTCGATTCGACCGGCGCGCTCGAACTGCGCCAGATTCCGCAGCGCATGCTCGTGATCGGCGGCGGCATCATCGGTCTCGAAATGGCGACGGTGTATGCCACGCTCGGCGCGCAGATCGACGTTGTCGAAATGCTTGACGGGCTGATGGCGGGCGCTGACCGCGATCTCGTCAAGGTCTGGGAGAAATACAACAGCAAGCGTTTCGCGAACGTCATGCTGAAGACCAAAACGACGAAGGCCGAAGCGAAGGACGACGGCATTTACGTTTCGTTCGAAGGCGAGAAGGCGCCGGCCGAAGCACAACGCTACGACCTCGTGCTGGTTGCCGTGGGCCGCAGCCCGAATGGCAAGAAGATCGGCGCGGACAAGGCGGGCGTCGCGGTGACTGATCGCGGCTTCATCAATGCCGACAAGCAGATGCGCACAAATGTGCCGCATATCTTCGCGATCGGCGACATCGTCGGCCAGCCGATGCTCGCGCACAAAGCTGTGCACGAAGCGCACGTCGCCGCCGACGTGGCGCATGGCGAGAAGGCGTACTTCGATGCGCTGCAGATTCCGTCGGTGGCCTACACCGATCCGGAAGTGGCGTGGGCCGGCAAGACGGAAGACCAGCTCAAGGCCGAAGGCGTCAAGTACGGAATGGCCAAATTCCCTTGGGCCGCATCGGGCCGCGCGATCGCCAACGGCCGCGACGAAGGCTTCACGAAGCTGCTCTTCGATGAAGAGACACATCGGGTGATCGGGGGAGGCATCGTCGGCCTAAATGCTGGCGACCTGATCAGCGAAGTGTGCCTCGCGATCGAAATGGGCGCGGACGCGACGGATATCGGCAAAACGATTTATCCGCACCCGACGCTCGGAGAGTCAATGGGGATGGCCGCAGAACTGTACGAAGGCGTCTGCACCGATCTGCCCCCGCCCAGGAAAATTTGACACTCGGGAACAAAGATTCGTCGAGAAGATGTAATGGAAAGATATCGCCCGGAGAGAACAGTGAAATTCCCAGTACCCGAGATCGAGAATATTGCCATGACAAGGCCTATTCCTCACAAGCCGCCGGTGAAAGTATCCGGCGCCCAGATTGTCGTGTCAGCGCTAGGGGAAGAGGGCGTCGATACGGTATGGGGGTACCCGGGAGGCGCGGTATTGCCAGTCTATGATGCGCTACTGACGAGTGGGTCGATTACTCACATGCTCGTGCGTCATGAGCAGGCCGCCGTGCACGCCGCAGACGGTTACGCACGTGCTTCGGGCAAAGTCGGAGTCGCACTGGTGACGTCGGGCCCGGGCGTGACGAACGCCATTACGGGCATCGCAACTGCCTATTTCGATTCCATCCCCCTGGTCGTTATTTCGGGAAACGTTCCCACCGACGCGATTGGAAAAGACGCTTTCCAGGAGTGCGACGCCGTCGGCATCACAAGGTCGATCGTAAAACATAATTTCCTCGTCCTCGACGTTGAGCAAATCGCCACAACCGTCAGGAAGGCGTTTCATATCGCCAGCACGGGACGCCCCGGCCCCGTCGTCGTGGATATTCCTAAGGATGTTCTGCTCGCGCATGCCGTGTTCTCATACCCCGCGAGTGTTTCGTTGCGGTCATACAGGCCGCATAAGGACGGTCACGCTGGACAGATCCGTCGGGCGGCAGAGTCGCTGCGAGCTGCCCGTCGTCCATGCATCTTCGTAGGCGGCGGGGCGATTGCCTCCGGCGCAAGTGATGAAATCACAAAACTGGCGAACGCGCTCGACGCGCCCGTCGCGAATACATTGATGGCGCTCGGCGCGTTTCCCGGTACTGATGCCCGATGTGTAGGGATGCCGGGTATGCACGGCACTTACGAAGCCAACATGGCGATGCAGCATAGCGACGTCCTGATTGCGCTGGGTGCGCGATTTGATGATCGCGTGATCGGCAACACATCGGATTTCCTTACGGCCACCCGGACCATCATTCACGTTGACGTCGATCCAGCAACGATCGACAAGCGTGTTAGCGTCGATGTGCCGATCGTCGGCGACGTCAAGTCGGTACTCCGCTCGCTCATCTCCATGTTGGGCGAGGCACCAGTTGATCGTTCGGGACGCGAGGTATGGTGGCAAGAGATCGATACGTGGCGTGCGAGGCGCTGCCTCACTTTCGACCACAGCGATAAGGTCATCAAGCCGCAATTCGTGATTCAGAAGCTTTGGGAAGTCACGGGCGGAGACGCGTTTATATGCTCGGATGTTGGACAACATCAGATGTGGGCTGCGCAACTCTATGCATTTGACAAGCCGCGTCGTTGGATCAACTCCGGGGGGCTCGGCACCATGGGTGTTGGACTGCCCTACGCGATGGGGGTTAAGCGTGCTTTTCCCGACGCTGATGTTGTGACCGTTACGGGAGATGGCTCAATTCAGATGTGCATCCAGGAGCTCTCAACGTGCAAGCAGTACGGCCTTGGTGTGAAGATCGTGTCGCTGAATAACGGGTCTCTCGGCATGGTCAGACAATTGCAACACGTGCATTACGGGGACCGATACTCCAGCTCCTATATGGACGCATTGCCGGACTTCGCCGCCCTTGCGCGCGCCTATGGTCATGTTGGCTATCGCATCGAGCGACCAGAAGAGGTCGAACCGGTACTGCGGGAAGCAATGTCTATGAAAGACCAGACTATATTCCTGGATTTCGTTATCGATCCGTCTGAGAACGTATGGCCGATGGTGCGCGCCGGCTCCGGCTTGACGGAAATGTTAATGAGTTCGGGCGACGTCTAGCTCTCGGCGAGCCGATTGCGAGAGAACAACGTGACTGAATGCCGTACGAAGATGGTAGACCGAAATGAAGAATTGCTGATCGAGCGGTGACGCATCGACCGTGGCCGTTAATGGCGTGAGTCGTCCACCCCCGGGTAGAGCGCGTGGCCAGTTTGACGCTGTCTCTGCGTCAACACCTGCCGCGAGTCCACACGATTGAAATCCCGGCCAAACCTTTGGGTCGGCATCAAAATATTTCCGAAGTAATGAAAGTAATCAGCTCAATCAATGACCTGCGTGATCAGTTACGCGGACAGAACCGAACGTCCTTTGTGCCGACCATGGGCAACCTGCACGAGGGTCATCTGTCGCTGATGCGCCTTGCGCGTCAGCACGGCGATCCGGTGGTCGCGAGCATCTTCGTTAACCGTCTGCAGTTCGGCCCGAACGAAGACTTCGACAAATACCCGCGCACGTTCGAAGCGGACATCGAGAAGCTTCAGAAGGAGAACGTCTATATCCTGTTCGCGCCGACCGAAAGGGAGATGTACCCGCAGTCGCAGGAATACCGCGTCCATCCGTCGCACGATCTGGGCGACATTCTCGAGGGCGAGTTCCGCACAGGCTTCTTTACGGGCGTCTGCACGGTAGTAATGAAGCTCATGTCATGCGTGCAACCGCGGGTCGCCGTGTTCGGAAAGAAGGATTATCAGCAACTGATGATCGTACGGGCAATGTGCGAGCAGTTCGCGCTGCCGACCGAAGTGATCGCTGCCGAAACCGTGCGCGACATCGATGGCCTTGCACTCAGCTCGCGCAACCGCTATCTGCAGCCGGCCGAGCGCGCCGAAGCCCCGATGCTTGCGGCCGCGCTCGCACGCGTGCGCGAGCGTGTCCTGTCGGGCAACCGCAATTTTGAAATGCTGCAGCACGAAGCGATGGTGTCGCTGTCCACGGCCGGCTGGAAGCCGGACTACGTGGCGATTCGCAAGCGCTCGAACCTGCTCGCGCCCGCTGCGCATGAACTGGATGCGCCCCTCGTCGTGCTCGCCGCCGCGAAGCTTGGCGCGACACGCCTGATCGACAACCTCGAAATCTGAGGATTCGCCGCCGCGAGCGCCAACGCGCGAACGCGCGAACGCGGCGAAAATCGTAGCAAAGGCAAAGGATTGAACATGCAACGCAACATGTTGAAGTCGAAGATCCATCGCGCGGCGGTGACCCACTGCGAGCTGCATTACGAAGGTTCGTGTGCGATCGACGAAAACCTGCTCGAAGCGGCGAACATCGTCGAGAACGAGCGCATTGACATTTGGAACATCAACAACGGCGAACGCTTCTCGACCTACGCGATCAAGGGCGAGCGCGGGAGCGGCATGATCTCGCTGAACGGCTCAGCAGCACGCCGGGCGCAGCTGGGCGATCCGGTGATCATTGCTGCATTTGCGTCGGTCGATGAAGCCGAATTGGAGGCAGGCTGGAAGCCGGATCTGGTCTTCGTCGACGAAAGCAACCGCATCAAGGGCACCCATGATCATGTGCCCACCCAAAGGTGGAAGTGGCCCACGGCCGCAGATCGTTAGCCTGCGGTCGAACAAGCCTACACGCTCCAAAAATGAGAAATCGGTATGTTGCTCGGTTGAGGGAGGAGTTTGTTCTGGTGCGGGCTATGGTAACTCGTCGCGATATCTCCACCGCCGATGCACTGCTATGCCTTGATGGAGACGACGAAATCGTCCGCCGCTGTTTTGTTCCCCGAGTCGACTACCTGCAAGGTTAGTGCGTAATTCCCCTCCGTAGTGGGCGTGCCGCTCAGAACGCCCGCAGGCTGTTGTGCTCTCGGGCGGGGAAGATGGAACGGTCTTAGTATGCGAGCCCAGCGGTACAGCGATTGCGCGCGTCGAGATTAATAGCCGGGTTGTGGCTCTGGCTTGTACGTGCGATGGGGCCGTGGTTGTTGCCACAGAAAGGGGCATCTTACTGCTCCAGTTCCCGAACGGAACCGCGAGGGCAATACCTCGGAATCGCAGTGCGGATGCAGTACCCGTTGACGCCCGATCCCTGAGGGCCCGAGCAGCGGACACGCGGGAAGGAGGCATCCGGTGGTGGTTACGCTGGGTTCGCAAAATCTGGTAACGGTGGCAACCTGCGGCCTGCTGTGACTGACCGGATCGTCGCTATCGGATATTGCGTGTCAACTTCCACACGTTGGATTGCCTCGAGCTCTTCAGGTGAAACATGACTCGCGCCTATGCCTCGGAATGTCATTGGGCTGAGTCCGGCTGAGATGAAATGGACACCGCCCTCCCTCCGCGGATGCAGGGTCCTGCTAGAAAGCCGGGTGAGGCCCTCCAGAACCGATTGGCATCGATGTGCGGTTCGAGAGTTCGGGGGCACAGTTAGGCCGTGAACGGTCAATGCCCACCGCTCCATTTATGCCGTCGGAACGTCGCCTTTGCGACATGCTGGGGAAGAAGCGATCATCGGGCGGGTCACGGCGCCGGGCCGCGATCGGGCAGGGCGTCAGGCTCCGCGACAAAGCTTCATGTCGATGGCCTCCTCGAGCCGAGTGACGAATCGCGCTACGGTGTAGAGAGCCCCGGTATCGCGCGGGGGTACACGGCGATGCCCTCAGTAGCCCATTTCACGGGATGTTGGAGACACCCGTGAACAGTACGCTACGGCTCTTACACGCCGCGATTATTGTGGAGCCTTGCTGAGTGCCTTCCAGACGACCTTTGTAATTTGCCGAAAGGCATCAAGATCCGGGCCGCTATCGCCCGACTGACGGATATAGACCAGCAAACCATACATGTGCGCAAGTATCTGCGCACCGCGTAGGGTGCATTCAGCTGCGGTTAGCGTGGGATTTATCTTTGCTACCAAGCCCACAAAAATTTCCTGAAATTCGCCGGTGTGTTTTTCAAGCAGCACACGTGCAAACTGTTCGTGCTCAGCCAAACACCAGTATTCGATTGCGAAGGCGCCTACACTTGCACCCACCCCCGTCAGCACCGAGAACACCTCATCGGCGATAGCGTCAAGACGTGCTTCCGGTGATCTGAGTTTGTCTTTCGCAATCGCTAGGTAACGCGCGAATGATCGCCGTGCTAATTCCTCAATCGTGGCCCGCAGCAGTTCTTCCCGGGTGCCGAAATAGTGCTGCAGGGTCCTCAGTCGAATCCCTGCTTCGCTTGCGATGCGGCGTTGCGTGAACCCAGCGTTGCCCTGCGTCGCAAAGACATTGATGGCCACCTCGAGAATCGCTGGCACTCGAGTCGCCCTATTGCCGCGACGCGGAGCCTCACCCTCTGATTTGCCAAGGGCTTCGGCCGATGTAATGGTCATTTCCTTCATCGTAACAATTCTTCCGTGACGAAGCATTTGCGCAGAATGCGTGCGTTCAGTCGGCGTCCTCTATTGTCCTTGCCAGTGAACCCGTGATCTTTCAACAACTGCGTGAATGCTGGCTCACAGGCGGCTTCACCTGCCGATACCGGATCTCCCGACAAATTCATTTTACGTCATCAGACTAATTAAACCACAACTTACTTTTTGCTTCCCAGCCCAAAATTCTTGATTACATGCACAGAAGCGCGGTCGTTCTCCCGTGTTTACCCTGGCGAAACAAATCTTGCATATGGGTCAACTGACCACCTAATATTTAGTCAATCGACACATTACCGCGCCTTTGCGTTGCGACATCATCCGTGTCGACGAGTGCTACGGGTTCGGGCAGTTTGCGGCGGTGGATGGAGCAAGAAATGGGACACGACGAAAAGTCTTTGCGTTTGATGATCGACAAGTGGCTGGCGCCTACACCGGCCGCTCCTGTGCGCGTCGTGCGATACGGCCGCGCCAACTCAAACCATGGACGTTACGTACTCGCACAGTCATGGGTTCGATCATTGAGAATCTTCTTCTTCCAGCACGACGACGGTTCGTGGGGGGTATTTCCTCCATCGCCCAAGGGGCCCACGATGCATGGCGGCTCGTCGATCAGATGACTGGTTACCGTCTGTTCGACGCGAAACCCGCGGCTATGTTGATCTGAGCCGGCACACATCGGGTCGGGCAGCGATAGGAACATATATTAATATATTTAAGATAACTAATTGTGTAACGGATCGCGAGACGTTTATTTTGGCGCTTGTCGTTGTGGGTGTGTCTAATGTCAAACCCACGTCAGTTTGTGTGAGGTAACGGTGATGAAACCTTCAGCTGGCTTTGTTCGGATAGTTTGCGCGCTGAGCGTTGCAACTGCCTTCGCAACCGCATGGCACGCCCGAATCGCATCCCAAGAACGGCTAACAGCGAAAGGGTCTGAGGTGCGTGTTTCCGGTGATTCTCCACATTGCGCCTCCTACCCCGGAAACTGCAGGTACATCGTTGCATTCCCACCCGGGCAGTTTCACGTCACTCGATAGCTCGTCGCGACGAGTCGCATCGTGAATTGAGGTTTCTTGGTATATCGGAACGGAGCCGTTGCTGGACATCCTTTTCCGATGTAAGCGGAAGGCTGGGCATGCAGGTGGCGCTTTGAATAGGCGCGAGGAGAGGACTCAAGTGGACATCTTTGAAATGGCAATAGATTCGGGGATGCACGTTATCCTTGACGGCCGCATCGGCAATGAGGAATACCGTAGCGTAGTCGGTTCAGTGCAGGCTTTGCAGCGCTTTGCCGACGCGCTACTCAAGTCGGTTGCCCATGAGACTCACACCACCGAGTCTGATATATGAATGACGGACCAGTCTGTCGATTGTGGAGCGCAAGAGTTGGTGCAACGAAGGCAATGAGCTACGGGCTCATTGCTTGAGCACTCAGCATGTACGAGTCGGCACCCGTCGCACACCACAGGTATGCACGTCGTTTCACCCGGAAATCCCGTCGCCCGTTTGAGTTCGGAGTAAAGGTCAGTGTGCCGCTCACCGATTACCAAAGCCAGATCATTGGCGCTCACGGTTTTCCCGGTGAAGCGCACGACGGACGAACATCGCGCCCAACTAGAGCGACCACAGTTTCGCCGCACAATTTTTTCGACGCCTCCAATCCCGACATATCTACCGTCGATTTAAGCCATCGCAGCGACGATCCTGTTGTGGAAGCCTGACGTGGTCCTCGAACACGTTGCCGAGAACCGTGTGGCGCCTGCCAGGCATTAGCAATGGCGCACATTGCTACCCGCGATTAGACGGTCTTCCGATGACAGAAATTGGAGCCACAGGGCACATTGAAACTCAAAGCTTTCCGCAAGCGCCGCATCTTCTCTCTTTGTCCATACACAATAACATTGTGCATTGACAATCACATGCGGCAACTATAGACTCAACATGGCCAGATCAATATTGAACGAGGAGACGTTTTCCTGGAGTGTCGAGGTCGAACCGACTTTCGTTGAACGAACGAGGTGGCAAGCCTGTTAGCGGCACCGCTTGCACCTGTCCGCATGTTCGAAGGAGCGGGAAGGAGCGGGACAAGCGTGGGATACCGACCGTCTGAAGTAGTCCAATACCCATCTCATTGTTCGGCACGATCGGAGCAAATGCGGCGGCACCGCCTTAACAAGGGATTGTGCTGAGATCTCGGGACGACGGGAAACGAACGAGTCGATGGAAGAGGTGAGGTGACGGCGCCCCGGTTCGCGCAGGGAGTCGTCGCGACGGCACCAGCTATATGGCAACTGGAACCGCATCCGCTGCGAACGGCGGGGATTCGGTCCTATTCCGGCATGATTCGCCGATCGGATTTGCGACGAATCGGTGAGGTTAGCGAGGCAATTGGATGTGGACGGCATGGCCTGCGGGATCTCGTCTAAGACGATAACCCTAAAAATCCCATATTGACTCAAGAAGATAGCCACTCATAGGCGATTGCTCGAACGTCACCAATCGAAGATGAAGTTACGCCCATCGGAGACGCGGAGGTTTTTCGCCTAGATTTGCCTTCGCGAACTTTGTCGAAGCGCGTTGAAGGGTGGTGTGAGTCTGAGATAGCTTCGTCAGTTGTAGTTTTAGATAACAACAAAGATGCAAGCGCACATTAGGAGTACGTATGGAAAGTACTTACGTTCTTTTCGTCGTTGTGAACTCTTAGTCTACAAGGATGCATGGAGGAGAATGGAATGGATTTAGCCGAGAGCGTTGCCCCGCAATACGAAGCATTGGTCATTGGTGCAGGGGTGTGTGGAATCTACCAGGCGTATTGTCTGGACAGAATGGGGCTGAAGACCGCTGTGGTCGATCGTGCGAGCGACGTTGGTGGAACGTGGCACTGGAATCGGTACCCCGGTTGTCGCTTTGACTCGGAGAGTGAAACCTACGGTTATTCCTTCTCGAAGGATCTGCTCGCTGAGTGGAACTGGACCGAGCGCTTCGCCCCGCGAGAAGAAACCGAACGATATCTCCAGCGGGTGGTGGAGAAGTTTGGTCTACGCAAGTACATGCAATTGCAATGCACCGTAACGTCGGCCCACTGGGATGAGAAAGCCCGGGCGTGGTCAGTTGCACTTTCGGATGGTCGTTCGCTGACGACCCGCTTCCTGCTTACGGCGATCGGCTTGCTATCTGCGCCGACTCTGCCGCGCTACGCGGGGGTTGAGAGCTTCAAGGGACAGTCGTTCCACACTTACTACGCTCCTCGAGAGCCGGTCGATTATTCTGGAAAGCGCGTGGCTGTGGTCGGAACAGGATCAACCGGCGTCCAGCTCATCGCCGAAGTTGCCGACAAGGTCGGCAGCCTGACTGTGTTCCAGCGCCGGCCGAACTGGTGTGCGCCGCTGAACAACGGTCCGATTTCGTCCGAGGAGATGCTGGATATTAAAGGACGGTACGACGAGATTTTTGAGAGGTGTCACAACACGCCCAGTGGCTTTATCCACGATGTCGACCCCCGCAAGGTGATGGAGGCAAGTCCACAAGAACGCGAGGAATTCTGGGAAAAGCTCTATGCAAGTCCGGGATTCGGGATTTGGCTGGGCAACTTTAAGGACATGCTGACTGATGTCGGGGCCAATGCGGAGATGTCGAAGTTTGTAGCGAACAAGATTCGCCAGCGTGTAAAGAATCCTGCAGTCGCAGAGAAGCTCGTTCCAAAGGATCACGGGTTCGGTACGCGCCGTGTCCCAATGGAGACTCGCTACTACGAGGCCTACAATCGCGACAACGTCGAACTCGTTGATATCAGCGAAACACCGATCGAGCGCGTGACGCCTTTAGGGATTAAGACGAGCGATCAGGAGCGTGAATTCGACATCATCATTTACGCGACTGGATTCGATGCGATTACCGGGTCTTTCGACAAAATCGATATTGTAGGATCCGACGGGCTGCGGTTGAAGGATAAGTGGCGCCAAGGTCCGGTCACCGCCTATGGGTTGGCGGTCCAGGGATTCCCGAACATGATTACTCTGGCGGGTCCTCAGAGTGGATCGGTAGCGACCAACTTCCCGCGCGGTATTGAAGAGGCGGTGAACTGGTGCTCAGGCCTGCTCGAGCATATGCGAAAGACGAACAGCACCCGGGTTGAGGCCAAGGCTGAGACCGAGATTGCATGGGGCGAGCAGGCCAAGGTGTGGCTGCAACGTATTCTGTTCGGACGCGAGCAGTCGTGGTTCACCGGCTATAACTCCAACGTCGATCGCGAGCCGACCACCCGCAACATGATCTATGCCGGCGGAGCTCAACGCTACCGTGAACACCTTAGCCAGGAAGTCTCAGAAGGCTATCCCGGGTTCGAAATCCAGTGAGAAAGTGCGCGTCTCTGCCATCATAAATGGGAGATAACGCGCGCACCGATTTACCTTGAGTTTCGCCCTCGCCATGCCGTCTAGTCGTTACGAGGTTGTGCTCAATATCCGAATTTTATGAAACCCATGAAATACTCTAGCGGACTCAACGGACTCGACTTGAACGCCAAGCCGGATTCGATCTGGGACATCATCCAGACGCGGGCGGAGGAGCTCGGAGTCAAGACCTTCCTGAACTTCATCGACCATGGCGAGCAGATCAACTACCGTGATGCTTACGAGCGCTCGGCAGCGATTGGCCTTGGGTTGCGCGAGTTCGGCGTCAAGAGCGGGGAAAGGGTCGGGCTATTGCTAAGCGGCTCGCCGCTGCATGTATACGCGTGGTTTGCGACACTCGGGGCTGCGATGGTGGATGTGCCGATCAACACCGAATTCCGTGGTGAGGTGCTCGACCATGCCATTCAAAAGATCGAGGTGACCGCCGCCTTTGCCGACGAGCATGGCTTGGAGGCCCTCGAAAGCGCTAGCCCGGAAGTTCGCGAACAACTCTCAATTGTAGTGGTAACAGATCCGGTCTTCGAATCGGCAATGCAATCGGGCAAGGTGCCCAAGGGAATTCAACGGTTCGTGTCTCTCTCCCAGGTGGAAGACGCCGGGAGGGCCAGTCGCCTGCCGCCCGCCGACATCGATTCACGTGGACTGGCGTCCATTCGCTTCAGTTCTGGAACGACCGGCTTGCCAAAGGGCGTGATGATGGACCACGGGCATATGCTAGCCAGCGCGCGCAAGTTCAACGACATGATGGATTTCGGGCGCGAGGATACGATGTATACCTGCTTCCCGTTTCACCATGTATTTGCGACTATCACCGGCGTGCTGTCGACGATGTGTGCTGCTGGCACCATGGTTGTGGCCAAGAAGTTCAGTGCAAGTCGATACTGGCAGGACATCCGTGACCATGGGGTTACCCGAGCCCACTTGTTAGACCCCCTGGTTCCTCTGTTGATGAAGCAGCCCCCGAGCGAGTTGGACCGGAAACATCAGATCCCGGTCATGTACACCGCCGCGGGACACTACCCGGAGTTTGAGGAACGCTTCGACGTAAGGATTATCTCTATTTATGATATGAGCGAATTGACCGTGGTGGCCCACTATCCGGAAGATCTACCTCGTCGTCCGGGTAGTTGCGGCATCAGTTCAGGTCTGTTCGACATTGCCATCTTGGACGAGAACGGTTGTGAGGTTCCCGTTGGCTCAGATGGGGAGATTGCCGTACGCCCGAAGCATCCTAGTCTCATGTTTATGGGTTACTACAATGACGCCGACCAGACCGTCGAGCGCTTCCGTGACTTGTGGTTCCACACCGGAGACCGCGGAAAATGGGACGAGGATGGCTATTTCTACTTCCTTGGACGCGTCGGTGATCGCATTCGGCGTCGGGGAGTAAATATTTCGGCCGAACAGGTTGAGCTAATCGCCTTACAGAACCCGATCATCCTCGAATGCGCGGCTATCGCGGTGCCTTCCGACCTTCCTGAGGATGAAATCAAGCTCTGCGCACGACTTGTGGACGGAGCAACAGCCTCGCCCGCAGAGATTGCAGACAAACTGGCGGCAACCCTGCCAAAGGCGATGACTGTCCGCTATGTCGAAATATATGAGTGGCTGCCGAAAACACAGACAGAGAAAGTGCAGCGCGCCCAACTGCGCAAACACGGTGAGAGAGGCCTCACCCCAACGACTTGGGACCACGAACAGCATCGATTTTGGACGGCAGGCGCATGATGATCGTGAGAACAATAAAGTGCATCAACGGCAGAGTGGTTGATGGTTTAGCAGTGGGATTCAGCCTGCCTTAAGAGCTCAGAGAACAAACGCCACTACGGATACGCTCTCAGCAGGTACTCGTGCCAGAACATTCGCGCAGCGACACCATTTCTTCTGGCCACTAAGGCAGGCCGTGCTGGTGAAATCCGAAGGATTCCAGGGATCGTTGATGCATGACGAGCGGGGCGGCCATTTCGGTTGCGTTTCCGCCAAATGTCATCCGTCTTCACTGACGGATGACATTCGGGCGAAAGCCTCTTTGGGAATTTAGCGCGGCCCACGCCCACACCCTTCCTCTTTCCGTCTTACTTTAGAAGATCGAATCATGGCACCTATCGAATACTCCTCAACACTGGAAGTCGTATTCAACCCAAAAATGGAGGTCGGTGAGGGCCCAATATGGGATGACGCAACTTCAACACTGCTGTTCGTGGAATCGTTCAATGGCGCAGTCCATCGATACGATCCCATGACCGGAAAACTCCTTGTTCATTATTTGAATCAGCCCGTTGGAATAGCGATTCCTCGAAAAAGAGGAGGGCTGGTGGTGTCTGCAAGAGATGGATTGCTGTCGGTCCAGGAGAATGACCCTGACGCCGACCTGCTGGTTCCGCTGGAGTTCGAAAAGCGGGGCAACCGAATGAATGACGCAAAGTGCGATAGTCTCGGCCGGCTTTGGTCTGGCACGTTTTCAACCACATTTGAGCCCAAGGCCGGTTCTCTCTACTGCATTGATCCCAACTATAGCGTGACCAAGGCCGCAGAGGGCGTGTACATCTCCAACGGGATAGCATGGAGTCCCGATGAGACCAAGATGTACTATGCCGACACTGCCAAACGAGGGGTCGACGTCTTTGATTACGACATTCATACGGGCGGCATCAGCAACCGTCGGCGCTTTGTAAATATCGATCGTGCCGATGGCCTGCCTGACGGCATGGCAACGGATGCCCAGGGATACTTGTGGGTAGCCTTGTATTGCGGTGGCGTTGTGCGCCGATACAGCCCTGAAGGTGAATGGGTGGGCACGGTCACGCTGCCCGTCGCAGGGGTCACAAGTTGCGGCTTTGGAGGCAAGGACCTGCAGGACCTCTACATCACTACAGCCAACCATTTGCCCGCACACACCGGCTTGATTCCGGAACCTGGGGCAGGGGCACTCTTTCGGTGTCGTCCAGGTATCGCCGGAATGCCGGTCTACCCGTTCGGTGGCTGAGTCGAGGTTTGGCCGCGGGGCGTGAAGTTAGCTTGGGAGTTGCATCCCAAATTCCCTGGCTGCATGCTTCAGGGAGGCGATGACCTTGGTCTTGATCTCGTCGTCCAACTGGGCCGTGATCGCGCCGACGCCGATTATGCCTCGCACAGAGGCATCCTGGCCGAATATTGGCGCTGCGATTGTGGTGACGCCGAGCACAAACGCCCCTTGGTCCTCGGAGTATCCCGCCCGTTTGACCTGTTCAACTTCCTCCATCCAGTCCTCGAAAGTCAGAGGGGTCTGCCACCGCACTTTCGCAAATCCACTTCGCAGCCGGCTGCGTGGATAGTCGCCGAATGCGGCCATGCAGCGCCCCGCGGCGCCAGAGAAGGTGGGCACTCGCCCCCCCAATGTGACATTCAGAGACATGGACACCGGCGGATGAGCAAAGGCGACGCACGCCATGTGGTCGTCATCGATCATTGCCGTCGCGGTCGCAGTTACGCCGTATGTGTCAGCCAGTTGCTTGAGATGGGGCTTGGCGTATTCCGCGAAGGGGTCTTGTCGCATCGCGGCCCTCGCAAGGTCGACGATGCCGGGGCCGAGGCGATACGACTTTTGTCGCGGGTCGATAGAAACCAGGCGTGGTGCGGCGAGCTCCCGAAGGATGTGAAGGCAACTGCTAGGCAGGATGTCGACCGCACGGGCGACTTGCGACAGGCTCATCGGAGTGGTCTGCTCTGCGAGGAAAGAAAGGATCGCCACAGCACGTCGGACTGCAGGAACGCTTTTGGTGCTGCTACCCGCTGCCTCGGCAGTCTCTTCTTGACGGGGCTGCCGGCTTGGCTCCATTGACTGAGCGTCGCCTATGGTCGTGACGCTGGCCTTCTCTTTTCTAGTGCCGCCGGTCTTCATCTATCTAACTCCGCTCGAAGCGATCTGGTAACTGGTAACGCGGTTCATTTTGCCACATAGACAAATATGGGCGATGGCCGCGCCATTTTAATAGGACGACGCCCGTTGGCTGTCCCCGTTTACATCGGCTCTATTGAGACCGAATTTGGAACCTGGTTCCTTGTCCTGGAAGGGACTGAATCTGGATAGCGTCACGCGTCGTGCACCAGCATCTTGGCCTCTGCCCTCGCCACCTCGGTACCGTCGCTATTGACACAGGTGCCGGTCAAAGTCACGAGGCCGCCCTCAAGTTTTGGCTTGGCGTCTAGCTGGGACACGACCCAACAAATCGTTAGTGTGTCGCCAGCGCGCACGGGATTCGTGAAGCGAATACTGTGTTCGACGTAAGCGATGGCCGTGCTGTGGAAAACCATACCCAGCAGCGCCGCCATGGCGTTGCTCGTCAGGTAACCGTGCGCGATTCGACCGCCAAAGCGGCTGTTTGCTGCGAAATGCTGGTTGACGTGCAGCGGGTTGAAATCATTGAAGAGCCCCGCTCCAAGCACCAGGTGGGTTTCGGTCATCGTCCAGCTGTTCTCAAAGGCCTCGTCGACGCGTAGTTGGTTGAAGCCTTTGCCTGTATAGAAATCCATTTCTGCTCCTGGTTGATTGGTTACTTTGCAGTCTATTCGTAGCGGGCGAGATTGTCTATGGACAACAGTATTGTGTATTGACAAAGAACAGACCGCAATGTAAATTGATTGTGACGAATCCAATCAAGGAGACATTTATGAAGCCCGCTAAGGACGAAGCGGTATTCCAGGTGGAGACAGGAACTTGGAGCGCCCAATCGGAGGCGCGCCCATGAGCGCGCTTCCATTGAAGGGCGTTCGCGTCATTGAGCTCTGCTGGGTATGGTCTGGCCCTTTGTTGGGTCAGCTTCTCGCTGATCTCGGGGCGGAAGTGATCAAAGTCGAGTGGTACAAGCGATTCGATCTTTACCGGACCCGAGGAGTGGAGAGGCTCGCAGGCAAATACCCGGAACAGGTTCGCCGTGAGATGTCGCATTCCTTTCACGGGCTGAACCGCAACAAGATCGGCGTTACCCTGGATCTCAAGCTGGAGCACCATCGCGATGCCTTGATCGATCTGGTACGCCAATCCGACATGGTGATCGAGAACTTTACCGCTGGTACTTTGGAGCGGCTGGGCATTGGCTTCGACGTACTTGCGGCTGCCAACCCCGCCATCGTGTTGCTGTCGCTGGCAGGCTTTGGTTCCACTTCACGTCTGGCCGAGATGCGAGCCTACGGACTCGTGCTCTCTTCCATGTCGGGTCTGGAAACCAAGGTGGTGGATCCGCGGAATAACGAGTTTTTGGGGTCCCCCACATTTGTCGCATCTGATCCAAATGCCGCGACATTCGGTCTACTGGCGTCAGTATCTGCAGTGCTGGATGCCCGACGCACCGGGGTCGGCGCCCATGTCGAGATTTCCCAACTTGAAGCGGCTGCCAGTGTGGGGAATGACGACGACAAGGAACTTACCGACTTGGCTGACTCGTTGGGCTTGTCCGGCTCTGAACTGGCTGAACCGGCTTCAATTGTCGCTACAGGGGACGGGCAGCACTTGTGTGTGGACTGGCGTGGACGGATCTTCGCGGACGACTTCGCACGTGTCAGCGCCGCGGCTGCGGACTCATCGGCCGATTCCGCCATCGCTGCCTTCGAGGGCGAGGGCGCCCGGGCGGTCCGGGTCATCGAGAGGCCTGCAGAGTTTGGCGCCGGTGCTGCACATGAGGACACCCTGCTTCCCACTTTGCATCCAGTCACAGGAGCCGAGAGCATCGTGGCCGCACCCTGGTGGATCGACGGTAGCCGTTCGCCCTTGCGCAAGACTGCGCCCACCCTTGGCGAGGGCAATGCCTACGTATTGGGCAAGCTGCTGAACTGGCCGCCCGAGGAGTATGGCTCGCTGGAACAACGTGCAAAGGAGGCGAACAATGCGCAGGCTTGAGCAGTCGACAACACCGGAAGACCGCACATTGAATGTGGGTTCGCCTCACTTCGTTGTAGTTGGAAGAAACCGCTCCGCGCTGTATGCGGCGCGCTGGCTGGCCCAGTTCGGCGCTACCTTGGCCGGCGCAGCCAGCCTCTCCGAGGCGCGGCTCAAAGAGTCGAATGCACTGGCCATCATCGTCGCCGGTGATGCCTTGATACCCGAGCTGCACGCACAAGATGTCGATGGGATACCCGTGGTCCGATTGTGGGACTACGAGGTTGGGCGTCCTGGCGTTGGCGAGTTTGCGTGCGCCGTCTCGGGTGTCTCCACCGTGATCGGCGCTGCTGACGGGCCACCGGGCGTGATGCCTGCCCACATTCCTGAAAAATGGGCGGGAATGTATGGTGCGAGCCTTGCACTCAGCCTGCAGTTTGCCGTTTCAGCCGGAACCTCGGCTCTTCCCCGCACGATTGACGTCTCTGCCGCCGATGTACTGCGCGCTTTCGCAGAACAGAACTCGGGTAACCACGCAGGGGTGCCTTACGGCTGGCGCCGCAATGGGCGGACCGCAGTCGAGCACGGGGGCGTCTTCCCGCAAGGCTTCTTCGCGTGCAAGGACGGCTACATGGCAGTTCAGGCGCGCTCCCGGCAAGATTGGCAAGGAATCTTGGCGGCACTGGGGAATCCCGACTGGTCCAGCGAGAAGGAATTTCAGGATCCGTTCAAGCTATCCGAAGACGACAGTCGAATTCTGCCTCTGCTAAACGCAGAACTGATGAAGCATGATCGCAGTCAACTCCTGGACCGCGCTCTGGCGACTGGCGGGCCGATGGCACCTGTCCTCACGCTCGAAGAGGCACGCAATTCCAACCTGTTTCGAGTTGGATTCATGAATGAGTCCGGTGAACTCAATTCGCCATTTACGGTTCGGCGCACAACGCAAAAAGGAGACAGTAAATGAGCTGGGGCACCATTACGGACGAACGAATCGCCGAGGCAGAAACTTTGATCGGGGTGCCGTTGCGACGTGATCGAATGCAATGGATTGAGACTGCCACTCGCGATGCGATTCGCCATTTTGCGTGGAGCGTGGGAGATAACAACCCACTCTGGTTCGACCGCGATTATGCGCGCAAATCACCTCATGGTGACATCGTCGCACCGCCATGCATTCTGTATGCCGTCGATGGAACAGTCGTCGCGCCGAAGCTCTCGGGTGTGCAGTGGATCTACGCCGGGACAAGCTGGACATGGTTCGAACCCGTGCGCATCGACGACACCTTCCGCGTTGAAGCGCGTCTCGTGCGTCAGGACGTCAAGAGCGGCCGCCGCTTCTCACAATGGGTGCTGCAGATTGGGGAAGTCCGCTACTACAACCAGCATGATCGGCTGGTCGCCATCGCCGAAGGTCGATGCGCAAGAACGCCTCGTGGCGACAAACTACTGGAAACCAAGAATACCGAAGCCGTCAAAGCGATAGAGCCGCATCGCTACACAGCTCAAGAGGTTGCGGATATCGAAAACCAGATCCTGGCCGAACCGCGTACCGGTGACAGGCCGTTGTGGTGGGAGGATGTGCAGGTCGGGGATTCGGTGCCGCAGGTGGTGAAGGGCCCCTTGAACCTGATTGACATCATGGCTTGGTACGCGGCGCAGCAAGGGGCCCAACCGTACGGTGGCGTGCACGGCGATGCTATCCGCTATCGGCGGAGACACCAGGACTACCACATCAATGCGAAGACGGGCACCAAAGAGTCCGCAGGCCGTGGGCATTTGGAAACCTCGACCGGGCGCGACGTGGGCATGGGTGGTGCATATGACATCGGACCCCAGCGCATCTCGTGGGCTCAGCACATGCTGACCAACTGGATCGGCGACCATGGATTCCTGCACACTTTGAACGTAGACGTTCTCAAGCCCAACGTGGTGGGCGACACCATCTGGTGGCGAGGCAAGGTCACCGGCAAGTCGATTAGTGATGGTGCGGGCATCGTAACTATCGAAATCGAGGCCACCAACCAATTGGGGCAGACCTCAGCCAAGGGTACGGCATCGGTCATGCTGCCCTCGCGCGAGCGCGGGAAGGTCAAATTGCCGGTGTTGTCGGCTGCAGTTATTTGAGGATGCACGCCATGCCGATCGTGGACCGTGGGGCCCATTGGAATCGGCATGGCGGACGTCGAGACGGGGCGCATCGACGCAGCTGGTCCAGAATTGCGCAGTCGTACGGGTGTCCTCCGATTTCGCTGTGGAAGACATCAAGGACGATATGAAGATGGCGCCGGAATACGGCCCGTGTATTCCGCTGAGTTAATCCAGCGATTGAAGTGTGCCGCCGAGTTCGACGTGCCGATTGGCGACACGCTTATAGATCCCTGTCGCATCCCGCTCCAAGAAGGGGGGGCGGGCACTAGCGGGGTGATCAAGGTATAGGATCGGCTTCGAAGCTTTGCTCTCCATACGTAATGGTTATTTAGTCATACTTTTTAATTTAATTACCGAGTGCCTGTTGACGTACGCGTATTTTGCGCGGTCGCTCACTCAACAAGGAGGCCGCGATGAACCTTTCACGCTCGGTGGAGCGCGTCAAGAAGCTTAGGATCGATCCAATCAGCGATGACCTTGTACGCTTTCGGTCTTCCCTTGAGGATCATTCGGACTCAGACGACGGCCCTGAAGTCATTCACGCCTTGTCGCTGGAAGGAACTATCTCCTTGCCAGACCTGACGATCCGCAGCGTAACAGCTCATGCGTCCCAGCAGCCATATCGAGAATGCGCCGCAAGTCTCGAACCCATGAGTCAACTGGTCGGTTTGCGCGTCAGTAGCGGATTTAGCACCAACGTTAAAAACCTGCTCGGGGGCACCGCGGGCTGCAGTCATTTTATGGCGTTGGCCCTCGACTTGGCGGGATCGCACACGCTGACCATGTACCTGCGAATGCGGGAACGGGCCCGGCTAGATCAAAGCGATGAAGAGAACGGGGATTGGACGCGGGTCGGCCTGTCGATCGAGCCCCGGCTCGAGAATGCCTGTATCGCCCTGACCTCGGAGTCTCGAATGATCCGACAAGCCAAGAAACTGGAAAGTTGAGCATTTGGCTCACTTTGCTCTGCCATCTAGAAAACTCTGATTGATCAATACAGGAAACGCCATGTTGACCTCCGTCCCATCCGTCCCACTGCTTATCGACGGCTGCTTTGTCCAATCAAAAACCGAGCACTGGCGCGATGTCGTCAATCCCGCGACGCAAGACGTACTGGCTCGCGTGCCTCTGGCGACGCCCAATGAAGTTGCCGCCGCCGTTGCCGCCGCTAAGGCCGCGTTCCCCTCGTGGCGGAAAACGCCCATCAGTACCCGTGCCCGAATCTTCCTCAAATACCAGCAACTCATCCGGGAAAACATGGCGTCGCTCGCCGCGACGCTGACTGCAGAGCAAGGTAAAACACTTGCGGATGCAGAAGGGGATGTTTTCCGCGGCCTGGAGGTCGTAGAGCACGCCGGCTCGATTGGCAACCTGCAGCTTGGTGAGATGGCCAATAACGTAGCCAGCGGGGTGGACACCTACACACTCCTACAACCGCTTGGCGTGTGTGCGGGCATCACGCCATTCAACTTTCCGGCAATGATCCCGTTGTGGATGTTCCCGATGGCCATTGCTTGTGGCAATACCTTCGTGCTCAAGCCATCGGAACAAGATCCAATGGTGACGATGAAACTGGTCGAACTGGCCATCGAGGCCGGAATCCCAAAGGGTGTGTTGAACGTCGTACACGGCGCCGCCGAGGTAGTCGATGGAATCTGTGACCACCCCGATATCAAGGCAATCTCTTTCGTGGGTTCATCCAAGGTAGGAACTCACGTCTACCACCGTGCAAGTCAAAATGGCAAGCGTGTCCAGTGCATGATGGGCGCGAAAAATCATGCCATCGTGCTGCCGGATGCGAATAAGGAACAAACGCTGAATGCCATCGCAGGTGCTGCGTTCGGAGCCGCTGGGCAACGCTGCATGGCGCTGCCGGTCGTGGTTCTCGTAGGTGAGGCGCGGCACTGGATTCCCGAATTGGTGAGCAAGGCCAAAGGCTTGAAGGTCAGTGCCGGCATTGAGGATGGAACCGACGTCGGGCCGCTCATCTCATGCGCGGCGCACGACCGGGTAATCGGGTTAATCGAACGGGGAATTGCCGATGGCGCCACGTTGGAGCTCGACGGGCGCAACGTCAAGGTACCCGGTTATGAGAAGGGTAATTTCGTCGGGCCGACTATCTTCTCGAGCGTGAAGCCGGGCATGGCCATCTACGATCAAGAGATTTTCGGCCCTGTGCTCTCCATCCTCGAGATTGAGGACCTAAACGGCGCCATCGAATTTATCAATGCCAACCCGAATGGGAACGGCACAGCGATCTTCACCCAGAGTGGCGCAGCTGCCCGCAAGTTTCAGGACGACATCGATATCGGCCAGGTGGGCATCAATGTCCCTATCCCGGTGCCCGTACCCATGTTCTCGTTCACTGGCTCGCGGGCATCAAAACTGGGCGACCTGGGCCCGTATGGAAAGCAGGTTGTGCTTTTCTACACGCAAACCAAGACTGTGACGGCCCGTTGGTTCGATGACCAGTCCGCCACGCAAGGTGTTAACACCACCATCAGCCTTAAGTAATAGCGCTACACCGAGGGGGGCAGTCACGGCTTCCTCCTCTCCGAAAGACGGGTGTATGAAAGTATGAAAGTTGACCAGAGCGACGAGCACCGCTCGGTAGAGCACAACGCAACCGACTTTTCGCCAGCCGGGCCCCCGCGCCTAAGGCAGCGCAATCGGATTCTAAAGGTGTCTCTCCGCGCGGGACCATTGCCGGGGGAGCTGCGCTCTTCCTGGTCTCTATGCTCCATAAGTATCGGGAGGCATCGGCGTATGCGACGTGAAGCTATGCCAGGGCTCGAGACTGGTCACGATCGCGGTATGCCCTTGTCCACGATTCCTTGCAGCCATCCGAGGTTACGCACGTTTTCGCGGCACGGCAGCGAGCTGCAAGAACATAACCAGGAGACTCCCGAATGAACGCCTCCCAATACGATGGCCTCAAATTACAAAAGCAGGGCCACACGGCCATAGTGATGCTTTCCAACCCGCCCGCGCATACGTGGACCACAGAAAGTCTTTCCGCCTTGAAGGCGTTGCTGAGTGACCTCGAGGCAGATCGCGATATCTATGCTCTCGTAATAACGGGGGAGGGCGACAAGTTCTTCAGTGCAGGGGCGGACTTGAAGCTGTTTGCCGATGGCGACATGGCGGTCGCGTCAACCATGGCCCGTTGCTTCGGAGAGGCCTTTGAGGCGCTCGCCTCCTTCCCGGGTGTCACCATTGCCGCCATCAATGGCTACGCGATGGGCGGAGGACTGGAATGCGCGTTGGCATGTGACATGCGGGTTGCCGAACGGCACGCGGTGTTGGCGTTACCGGAACCCAGTGTCGGTTTGCTGCCCTGCGCCGGCGGTACCCAGTGGCTTGCGTGGACGGTAGGCGAGTCTTGGGCCAAGCGCATGATCCTGCTTGGAGAGAAGGTTGATGCCGACAGGGGCCGTGACATCGGCCTGATAGACGAGGTGGTGGGTTTTGGTCAGGCGCTCGAAAAAGCCATCTCCATGGCGGAGTTGGTGGGCCGGCAAAGCCCCCGTGCCGTAGCGGCGTGCAAGCGGTTAATCCAGGGTGCCCGAGGTGGGCGTCCTCAGCAAATGCTGCCGGCCGAGCGCGAGGCATTCCTCGGGCTGTTCGAAACTGAAGATCAGCGCGAAGGTGTGGCTGCCTTTTTTGCCAAGCGAAACCCGGTGTGGCGCAATGCCTGAGGAGAACATGATGGACTCTCAGGTGAATTTCAGCACGCTGCACACCGCTTCAGGCCGCGTCTTCAAACTTGCCACGCTCAACGTGCCGAGCCGGTTGAATCCCTTGTCACTAGAGATGATTGATTTGCTCGCCCCGCAGCTGGCCGCGTGGGCTCAGGATGAGCAAGTGGTTGGCGTAATCCTGAATGCGTCGGGTGAAAAAGCCTTTTGTGCCGGTGGAGATGTCCTGGATCTGTACCGCTCCATCCGCAGCACGCGTTCCGGCGAGGTTCCCGTGAGGGCAGCGTCCTTCTTCGAACGGGAGTACCGGCTGAACCACCACATCCACCGTTATCCCAAGCCAATACTCTGCTGGGGACACGGCGCCGTGATGGGAGGGGGCATAGGCCTGATGGTAGGCGCTTCTCATCGCGTGGTGACGCCAACAAGCCGTCTGGCCATGCCAGAGATCCGTATTGGCCTGTTTCCCGATGTGGGTGGCAGCTGGTTCCTGCCGCGACTGCCGGGAAAGGCGGGCTTGTTTCTGGCCTTGACCGGTGCGCAGTTGAATTCCAGCGATGCCTGTTTCTTGGGAATGGCCGACTACGCCCTGCCAGAGGGCCGTCTGTCCACCGTGTTGGACCAGATCGTGGCGGAAGCCTGGCAAGGTGAGCCGGAGTCCGACTCCGCTCGCCTCAGCCATCTATTGGAGAAGTATGTTGAGATTGATATGCCGCAATCCACAATGGCTTTGCACCTCGCGCGTATCGACAAGGTGATCGGCAGAGACACCATTAGCGATATCGCGCCTCGTCTCGCAGCGCTCGCTCGGGATGAAGACGCCTGCTTGGCACAAGCGGGAGTCAATTTCGTGAAGGGCTCCCCGACCTCCGCCGTAGTCGCCTTCGAGATGCAGCGCCGCTGCCGACACCTGTCGCTGGGGGAGGTATTCCAGCTGGAATACCAGGCAGCGGTCGGCTGTGCGACGCACCCCGATCTTGTCGAGGGTATCCGTGCGCTGTTGGTGGACAAGGACAGGCACCCCCGTTGGCAGGCCTCGTCTTTGGACGAGGTGACGTTCGATCAGATTGAGGCGCAACTCGCACCCCGGTTTAGAGGACAACACCCCCTTGCCGATCTCACCTGAATCCATCTGAAAATCTCACCTTCAATTTCAATGAAAAACACGCACATTGCATTTTTCGGCCTGGGCCATATGGGCGCCCCGATGGCGCTCAATCTGCAGAGTGCAGGCTATACCGTTCGGTCATTCGACCTCAGCGTCGAAGCCTGTCAGATCGCACGAGAAAAGGGGTTGACCGTATCGGCCTCAGCTCAGGAAGCCGTTGCAGGAGCGCACATGGTTTTCTCCATGCTGCCCGCCAGCCGCCATGTCGAAGCACTGTACCTTGGCAACCAGGGCATTCTGGAGCAACTGCCTCAGGGTTCGTTGGTCGTCGACTGCAGCACAATTGCGCCGATGTCCGCGCAAAAAGTCGCTCAAGCAGCTCAGTTGCGCGGAATGCACATGATCGACGCTCCCGTTTCGGGTGGTACGGCAGGCGCTTCGGCCGGCACGCTTACGTTTATGGTGGGCGGGACACCCGAGGCACTCGAATTGGTCCAGCCGGCGCTGCACGCCATGGGTAGGTACATCTTCCATATCGGCGCCTCGGGTGCAGGACAGGTCGCCAAGCTGTGCAACAACATGGCCCTCGCCGTGATCATGGGGGTCACCGCCGAGGCCATCTCCCTCGGCGTGGCCCATGGCCTGGATCCCAAGGTTCTGTCAGAGATGATGGCGGTGAGCACTGGCCGCAGTTGGGCTACCGAGGTCTGCAATCCGTGGCCTGGTGTATTGGACAACGCGCCGGCCTCACGCGGATACACCGGCGGCTTTGGTAACGACTTGATGCTGAAGGACCTCGGGTTAGCGGCCGAGGCAGCAATTAGCGTTGGCGCCACCATACCCTTGGGTGAGCTCGCCAGAAACCTGTACGCGCTCAATAAGAATGTGGGGCGTGGCGGGCTGGACTTTTCCAGCGTGATCATGCTGCTCGGTCAAGACGCTTGTTGACGTCTTCTCCCTATGACTAATCGATGGACGTACCGGTCGCCTGCGCTAGACCCCCGACGTAGCGGACTCAAAGCCGGCGTCGGTCGACGGGATCCCCGCCGCGCAAGATTCTGGTAGTCACGCCGGCCGTGCAAGAAGCATCCATCAAAGGAGATTGAATACGTCCTGAATACAACGCGAGATTGCTTTTTAAATACTGTGGTACGAATGCCAATCCGAAACTGACCAGTTTTCAATCGGTCACAGTTCGTACAACTACTTAATAGATTTAAACCGCCGCGTGTGCGAAGAATTGGACTTGAACAAGTGGCGGCGGTCGCGGATGTAAGGAGATGGAAATGGCTAGCGCGCTCAAGTCTCTGCGCCAGATGGTCGAACACTGGCTCGCGCCGGACCCCGCAACGGGAGTGCGCGTCATCGAGTTCAGGAATAGGCGGTCAACGCAGATGTGCTATGTCCTTGTCGAGACCCTCACGACGAGAGGCCGGGTCGCGATGTTCTTTTTCCGTCATTCAGACGGAATGTGGCGCATCTTCCCGCCGAATAGCAAACGACCTTCTATGCGAATCGCTTAGGTGCTCCGTAACTTCAGCCAACTCCCTACAGGCGCCTACAAGTAAGGCACCCGGTAGGTAAGTGGCGATGCTTGACACAAATTCATCTTGTTTCGTACGGCCCAGCACGGCAGACGTTGGCCTGATTTGATCCATTCAAACGCGCCGGATTTGCTGCAGAAAAGCCGAGAACGGCGCGAGGTGACGCACGGTCAATCGCATGAGCACACGGCTTCTGATTAAACCAAAGAAAGTGACGTCGACCGGCAGAAGAAGTGCCTAATCGGCACGCACGCGGGAGCCAACACAACTCAATTTTTCATGAATGAAGGCCAAGATGATTTCGAGATCGAAACGATTCGTGTTGGGAGCTAGCCAAGTATGGGGGCGGATTGAAGTTCTGTGCGGGCCTGCCACCCGTCGAGCCGGGATGGTTCTCTTCACGACTGCCTCTGTCGGTGCCGTGCAAAATCTGCTTGCTGAATTGGTGTGGCTTGGGCGTGAAATAGATCCCCCGGCAAGGTCCCGCCTCGCGGCCGTGCTTTTCGTCTCCTCCATTTTCGCCTCCCCTGCTCATTGCAGTGCGGCTGAGCGTGATGTGTCGACGGGCGGATCTCAAGGTGCAACCATATGGCCGCCGATGAGCGACTGGTCTGTCAGGCCCGCTTCCTACCAATTTCACCCGGCACAGCCATGCGGCTTCGGCGGCACCTATGCAATCATCATTCCCGCAGCGCTCGCCGGACCCGATGCTGGGCACATTCCCGTCCCCTCCGCCACCTGCTTGGGGGGCGACAATGAGTACGTCCGGTGTACCGACATTCATCTTGGCCGGTAGTGAGGAGTCGGAGGCGGCGTAGCCGCCGAAGACGAGGAACTGCCGGCGGCGCCGGATCGGCGGGGCTTAGGATGGCTGACTGAATCTAAAAAGAGGCGGTCAGCCCATGTCTGGAAGCCGCATCACCGACCAGCAGGTCCGCCTCTATATGAACCATCGCAAACACCATCCGCAGAAGCTCGCTGCGGCGAAGTCAGGCATGAGCGAGCGCACGGCGCGGCGTGTCGAACACGAAGCCGGACTACCGTCACAGCAGCCGCGGCGCTATTGGCGCTCGCGCCCAGATCCGTTCGCCGATGTCTGGGAGAGCGAAGTGGTCCCATTGCTACGCGCTGCGCCAAAGCTGAAGGCGATCACCCTGCTGCGCAAATTGCAGGAGGACCATCCCGAGCGCTTTCCGGACAGCATGCGGCGCACGTTTGAGCGACATGTCAGCCAGTGGCGCGCGCTCGAAGGGCCGAACCAGGAGGTGTTCTTCCCTCAAACGTATCAACCGGGCGCGCGAGGCCTGTCGGACTTCACGCACATGGACAAGTTATGCGTAACGATTGGTGGCATCCCGTTCAACCACCTGCTGTATCACTTCGTGCTGGCGTTCTCGCGCTGGGAATACGCCAGCGTGGTTGATGGTGGTGAGAGCTTCCAGGCGCTCGCGACGGGATTGCAGAACGCGCTGTGGCAGGCTGGCGGCTGCCCACGCGAACATCGCTCCGACAGCCTGTCGGCGGCCTTCAGGAACCTGCAGGAAGAGGAAGACTTCACAGTTCGCTATGCGGCTCTACTCGAGCACTACGGGATGGAAGGCACGCGCAACAACCGTGGCATGGGTCATGAGAATGGCAGCGTCGAGTCCTCGCATCGCTATCTGAAGGATCAGGTCGATCAGGCCCTGGAGTTGCGAGGTCATCGCGACTTCGCGGATCGCGCCGCGTACGACGAGTTCGTGCGCGGAGTGGTAATGCGCCGCAACCGGCGCAATGCAGCAGCGTTCCAGATCGAGCGCGAACACCTGCTGGACCTGCCTGAGCACCGTACCACCGACTTCGTTGAGGAAGAGGCGCGCGTGACCCACTGCGGCACGTTCACCGTGCGTTGCGTCCTGTACAGCGCGCCGTCGCGGCTGATCGGTCATCGGCTGAAGGTACGCCTCTACAGTGACCGGCTCGATTGCTATCTGTCTGGCGCGCTCGTGCACAGCACAGCGAGAGCCACGCACACGAGCAAACGGCGCGGTCGCGGCATCGACTACCGGCACTTCATCGAATCACTCAAACGCAAGCCGCAGGCCTTCAGGGGCCTCGCGTTCCGTGACGATCTGTTTCCGCGTGAAGCCTACCGGCGGACCTGGGAGCGGCTCGAGGTAGCACTGACGCCGCGCAGCGCATGCAAGACCATGGTGGGGCTGCTCGAGCTGGCAGGAAACCACGGCGTCGAGGCGCAACTGGCGCAGAGGCTCGATGCATTGCTCGAACTCGGTGAACTGCCCGACCTGAAGGCGCTGTTCGATGAGTTCGCGCCGCGCCAGGCCGAGTGTCCGGTGGTTGTCGTCGACATGCCGTCCGCCGCGCTCTATGACACGTTGCTCGATGAGGAGGTGCTCGCATGAACGCCGCCTACGATGCAGGCCGTATCGCGCTGATGCTCAACGAATTGCGCCTGCCAACCATCGGCCGGTTGTGGCCGGACTTCGCCGAACGCTCAGACAAGGAAAGCTGGCAGGCCTCCCGGTTACTCGGTGCATTGCTCGAACATGAACTCGCCGAGCGGGCCAAACGCAGAATCGAGCGCCATCGCACCGAGTCGCATCTGGATCCGACCAAGACGCTCGCCACCTTCGACTTCGGCGTTGTGCCCATGGTCTCGAAGGCGCATGTGATGGCGCTGGCCACCGGCGATTCGTGGCTTGAGAAAGGCGCCACGATCCTCCTGTTCGGCCCACCCGGCGGCGGGAAAAGTCACTTGGGATCCGCCATCGGCCATGCACTCATCGACGCTGGCTACCGCGTATTGTTCACGCGCACCGGCGAAATCGTGCAGAAGCTCCAGGTCGCGCGTCAGAGTCTGCAACTGCCTTCGGCGCTCGCGAAGCTCGACCGGTTCGACCTGATCATCCTCGATGACCTGTCGTATGTGCGAAAGGACCAGGCGGAAACCAGCGTGCTGTTCGAGCTGATCGCCGAGCGGTATGAGCGCAAAAGTCTTCTGATAACGGCCAATCAGCCGTTCTCGGGCTGGAATGATGTCTTCCCTGACCCCGGCATGACGGTGGCCGCCATCGACCGGCTGGTCCATCACTCGACGATCTTCGAGCTGAACGTCGAAAGCTACCGGCGCCGCAAAGCCAGCGACAAACAGAAGGAGCGACGCCGTCAATTACCCACTGACAACCCGAACGGAGCGACAACCATGGCCAGCTAAACAGCGACAATCACCTCGGCCGACCGGCCAAGATGAATGTCGGTAAACCGGACGTTCTGCTTGACGCTGTCCACCTGCTCCTTGCTGCACAACCCACTAGTAGACCCCAGCCTACGGTCGAGCCTAATCACGGATTCCCAGTCGCTGGATTGGCCTTCAACCACCCATGTATCGCGGGTAAACGCGCAGGGCGATACACCTTCAAATCATATGCGCGCGAACGTCGACTCGACGAAATCCGATGAAATGCGCGAAGCGTCGCAATGCGAATCGCGTTCGTCCGCCTCCTCGTGTCCATCTGGTGAAATTTACGGGCACCGGCCGACATCGCTCTCGGCCCGAGTCGGCGCGTATGTCACGCGCTTATCAGTGAGGTCAGCCGACGGGACGACATTCTGGTATGTCGGCTTCGTTCTATGGACGCTTTTGTTTTCGCTCTTGCTCGCGGCCGCCGAATGGTTGCTGAAGTCTTCGGTGCGTTATGACAGATCCTTGTTGCGAGCAGCGCGCGCCGGACTACGACGGGGCGAGTTCCAGCTGGACTATCAGCCCGTCTTTGGCATAAGGCGCGCCCGATGCGTCGGCTTTGACGTATTGCTAAGGTGGAGTAGCGAAACATACGGTGTACGCGGCCCTGGGCACTTCATGTCGTTCATCCAGAAAAGCAGTGTGATCCGACCCCTGACACGTCATATTTTGAAGCAGGCTGGCGAGGAAATGCGTCAGGCGGGTGTGCCAGATACCTTCTATCTCAGCATTACCGTTCCGCCCGCGTACATCTTGAGCCGTGATTTTATGGAGGATCTCGACAGCGTCGGCGCGAGCGCACTGTCATCGCTCTTCGTGAACATCGATGCAACCCGTTTCGGGCAATTCAGCAAACAGCTCATTCCGGCGATGAAACACGCACGCGGGAAGGGCGTGCGCTTTGCCCTATCGGGTGTTAAGGCGGAACTCGAACTGCCCCGGGGTATGTCATTTGAAATGTTGAAAATCGACAGAATTGTGTTGGCCCTTGACAACGACGAGCGAGCGGCGAGGATCAGGGCATTGGCGAAAATGGGACACGATCTTGGTGCAATGGTTGTTGTTCAAGGCGTCGAAAGCGCCATCCATCACGGAATTGCCCAGGAAAGTCAGGCTGACTTCGGGCAAGGTTTCTTCTACAGTCGTACTCTCAACGTCACGCGATTAACACGTTTCCTCAAAGGTTGCGATGAAACGACTCCCGGACCAACCACTGCCAATACCATGTCCATGCTGGGTTGACGCGTGCGGGGGTACCGAGGTGTCTCGAATTCCAGCGCGGATCCCGGGCGGAACTGCCACATCAGGGAGTGTCCCGTTAGCAAAAGAGTCCTTGGCCGTACCGGACTATGGCGCGACGGAAGACCACTCCCCATTCCCCGGCGCCACCAACCCGTTGCGTTTCAATCGAATCGCGAGCGAACATAAAATATGATCATCGCGTTTCGGGTGAAGCATGAACCTCGCACTTGTCCAGACGCTATTTGAGGAGTCCCGTGAAGCGTCGTGCTGCTCTTCCCGCCGAAGAGCATGTTGGTCGATGACAGCTGAGCATGGTCCGACGTGTTTCACGGTCTAGCTGTGTTCAGCGCCCTATACAAGACCTGCTCGCGCCTCGCAGCCCACTCACTTCGGAGAGCGGCCGGATGATCGATTTCATTGCGACGCATAGGGGGTCTACGGCTACGTAACTTCAGAATGAAGCTGGAAAAAATTTCGCGCTGTTTGATCAATTTACGGGTGGTCCGAAAAATAATTCAATACCCCGAGCTGGCTGCGGCTATTCCCGTGCGCAGTAATGACATTGATCGGCATCATGCTGCGGCCGCTGCCCATTTGATGATGCACAAGGCCTCGGGGACCGTTCGCATTCGACGCAGCCGGCACGGCCAGCAGCTTTCTCTGCATGCGCATCACTCGACTTTGGGTTCGGGCGCAGGCTCCGCTCCAATGGCACGCAAACGCTTCACGCGCACCTGCTCATACGAACGACCTTGAGCCTGCGCAGAAGAAAGACCCACGAACCAGAATCGGGGGTGCGGATTTTGGTCCGCGTGATGGATCCATTGTCTACGCGGTCATTTTTCCCCAATCATTGGCTCGTGGTCGGTAACCTGTTCTCGTCATGCGTCGCACAGACACGTCCTTGAATTTCAGAGGAAGTCCCCCAGTGATCCAATGACCGTCGCGCCTCATCACGACGGCTTCCCCCATTCTTCCGAAGGCTTCTGCCGGATCTCGGCCTAGCGCTCTCCGCACCCACCGCTCGAGACAGAAGACGCTTCATCACGTCCACACCAACGCGGGCCACCGAGTCAGGGCCCGATATCGCTGACCAATGGCGATTAAAGGTCAGGCGACGATCGCACCGGCGCTGCGCGCGAAACGTTCGCGCCTCGCAGATTGATCCGGAATCCGGACCCATGCCAATCCACCTATCAGTGGAATCCCTAGCGCTTTCAACGCAATCAACCTTTGCATTATTTTTTCATCCCGCTAGAATTGGTTTGTGTTGATGCAAAGCTTTTGTCCCTAGACAACTCCATGCGATGAGCGATTACCAGATAACGCTGACGCTCCAGCATCTCGTTACTGCGACAGACGGTTGACCGCGGCGCGAGCTAGGGTGAGTTCCTCAGACCTTCACGCAGGCCAGATGTCGAAGTCAGACCCCAAAAAAAACCGGCAATCCGCGGGCGTGAAGTCTAGTACGTAGTGCTTTACCTGTTCATATAAAAACAGACAGTAGGAGACACGATGGAACCAAAGCCTAAGAATGCGCGTGGTTGGTGCGGCGGGAAAAAGCTGGCCGTGGCAGCGTCAATGATGGCGACGACTGGCGTTGCTCATGCTTACAAGTTCACGACCCCCCCCGAGTGGGATCTAAATCTGGATACCTCATTGCAGTACACAGTGGGTATGCGGGCGCAAGGACGTGACAGCAATATCGGAAATGGCCCGTTCTATGCCGAAGGCGACTACAAGTTCGATCCGGGCGAGTTGGTAACTAATCGAGTTCAGGGTCTCTTCGAGTTCCAGGGATCCTATCAAAAGCAAGCAGGATTTCGGGTCTCGGCGTCCGCCTGGAAAGACTTTGCGTACAGCGACTCCGTAGCGACAAATCCAGCATTCCCTCCGTCGTTTCTGACTTATCCAAGTGGTGAGTATTCGGGGGATACGAAGAGATATCACATCGAGGGTGCCGAGCTGCTTGACGCATTCGTGTTTGCAAACCCGCGGGTAGGTAGCGTCCCACTGTATTTCAAAGTAGGGCGATTCACCCAGCAATGGGGCAACGCGTTGTTCGACTCGTTCGGCAGTATTTCCTATTCACAACACCCAGTCGACTTCATCAAGGCTTTTACGCAGCCCGGATCGGAAGTGAAAGAGTTGTTCCTGCCGCGCACTCAGATCATGGCAACGGCCGAGGTGAACCCACAGTTCTCTGTGTCCGCGCAGTACTTCTTCGAATTCCGTGGCAACAGATATCCGCAAGGCGGTACCTACCTTGGCGCGGCCGACTTTTTGGGCACAGGTCCACAAAGCGGCGGCGCTCTGGCGGGGGTCGCAGGTGGTCCTGTGTCCGCAGGTAATGAAATCAAGCCGAGGAACACCAACAACAATTTTGGCGTGAAAGCAACCTGGTCTCCCGATTGGGCAGGGGGCGATCTTGGGTTTTACTACCGGCAGTTCGACGAAGTCCAGCCGTGGACGTTGCTGGACCTGAATGCCAACGGCGGCGGATTTCTACACGAAAGCTACGCGCAGAACGTCAAACTGCTCGGCCTGAGCTTTGAGCGCGCCTTTGGCAACGTTAGTACTGGATTCGAAACCAGTTATCGAAAGGACACCGCACTGAACAGTGCATTGACCAATGGAATTCCAGGGGTCCCGACCACCGCTGGAGCTCGGGGCGATGTTGTGAGCGCCATCGCGAACGCATTCATCCAATTGGGTTCGACACCTTTGTGGGACGCTGGCGTCTTGCTGGCAGAAATCAGCTACACAAATCTGCTGAAAGTGACGGACAACGCATCAATGTTCAATGGCGTTGGCTATGCCGCCTGCACAACCAACAGCAAATGGGATGGGTGTGCCACCAAGCACGCGGTCAGTATGTCTATTTCTTTTGAGCCGCAGTGGCTGCAAGCTTTCCCCAACATCAATCTGAGTATGCCTATGAGCCTTTCGACAGGGATCTATGGGAATGCGGCGTATGCCGCCGGCTCGGCTCAAGGAAGCAGCGTCTACTCAATAGGGGTGAAAGCTACTGCGCCACGGGGGTCAACCGTAACGCTGCAGTACAACGGCTACCACTCGAGAGCGAATCAAAAATCAAATCTTCCTGGTGTTGGCCAGTTCTATTCCAGCGGGAACGGGCCGATCGCTTTAAACGATAAGGGATGGGTACAACTCACGTTCAAGACGTCGTTCTGAACCGGCACGGACTTTAGTAAGAGGTAATTTCAAATGAATTTGTTTATTTTGAAGACTGCTGCTGTCGTCTGCAGCGCATATTTCCTGTCATCCGGCCTCGCTACAGCTGCCGTCACGGCTGACGAAGCAAAAGCGCTTGGCTCTACCCTCACGAAATTCGGAGCCGAAGCGGGCGCAAGTTCCGACGGTTCGATCCCGGCCTACGCTGGTGGCCTTACAAAGCCACCGGCGCAGGCGGATCACTACGCTGATCCGTTCGCCGACGACAAGCCGCTCTATTCCATCGACGCGAAGAACGCGGACAAGTATCAGGCTGTTCTCACCGAGGGTGACAAGGCGCTTCTTGCAAAATTTCCAACCTATCGCCTGGATGTCTATCCGACGCGCCGCTCAGTAGCTTACTCAGCATGGTTCCTGGAAAACACGCAAAAAAACGCAACGACCGCCACGTTGGGCGGAGCAGTCGAAGGGGACAATTTGAAGGGAGCCGCCAGCGACGGCTTGCCCTTCGCAGGTGTGCCGTTCCCGATTCCCAAGAATGGCTACGAAGTTATGTGGAACTTCAAGGAAGGATTCGGACCGGTCGTGACAGAAGAGCGAGTCAAGGCCTTTCAAGTGGACTCCGCGGGGAAGATCGCCCTGCTGCCGGATGTTGATGCCTATGTTTTGCGCCCGTGGGCTGAGCACAGCGGAAAGATGCGCCAGTCCACCTTTAACGCGACGTATGGCGCGTCTTCCAAACTGATCGCGCCACCCTCGTCGGCCGGTACGGTTTTTCTGACCTACTACCTGCCCGAGGTGGAAGGTGGTGATGGAGGGCAAAAAGTTTGGTTCTATACGCCTGGTCAGCGGCGCGTCCGCGCCGCACCTGAGTTTGGCTATGACACGCCGATCGCCTCCTTTGGTGGCTCCCTTTTTTGGGACGACGTAGACGGGTTTCGAGGCCGACTTGATCGCTTCGACTTCAAACTTGTTGGCAAGAAGGAAATGATCGTCCCGTACAACGTGTACGGCGTCACCAACACGATGCTGACCAAAGACGCCGTCGGACCACAACATATCAATCCGGCGGCTGTCCGAATGGAGAAACGTCGCGTCTGGGTCATAGAAGCCACTCGCAAGGAGGGCGCCCGTCACGCATACAGCCGGCGCACCTTTTACGTCGAAGAAGATTGCTGGTGCATCGTGGCTCATGACACCTACGACAACGCCGGTAAATTGTGGCGTGTGGGAAGAGTTTTCACCTTTCCAACGTATGACGTCGGTGGCACCAACGGCAATTCATGGGTCTGGTACGACCTGATTAAAGGGAGCTATGTGGTATCTGCGATTGGAGCGAGTGATCCAGGTCAATACATCCGAGGCCACGCCAGTGGTGATGGCTTGCCCGGAATGGCACTGACCCCTCAGGCAGTCGCCGCCGGTAGTGAGCGGTGACAAGCGGCTAAGAAGGACGAGGCCCGACACTGCCGCATGGTTTGGCGGAGTCGGACCACGGCCCGGGCGCACTGCAGAACCTCAATAAAAAAGGCGCGTCCTGATTGTCGCTTTAGTAACTTGAAGTACTCATTTTTTTTGTCAGTCAAGAAAGGACCCTAAGTCATGCAGGACCCCGTCTCTCGGTCGAGAAGATCAGCAATCCTTCGTTCGTTAGCCGTATTGCTCTGTGCTACCGATTCGACCTTTGCTACCGAACGCTTCAAAGATCCGCTTGACTACTCCGCCCGACCGGTCGCGAATTTGTCTTCCCGGCCGTTGATGAGCGTAACGGCGGCAGGAAACCGACTAGTCGCGGTCGGCTCCCGAGGACTTGTCATAGTGTCGAGTGACAGCGCGAAGAGTTGGATCCAGGCCCGTGTGCCTGTCCAAAGCGATCTGCTTGCTGTCCATTTTCCCACTCCATTGACAGGGTGGATCGTCGGGCACGATGGCGTCGTTCTTCGCAGCGACGACGGTGGTTTGAATTGGGTCAAACAACTTGACGGGCGTCTCGCGGCTGACTCCTTCCGGAGGTTTTACGAAAGCCGCGTCGCAAGTGGCCAGTCTAAGGACAAACAGGCGTTGCATCTGATCGAAACAAACTACAAAAATGGCGCCGCACTTCCGTATCTTGATGTCTGGTTCTCGGACACCAACAGGGGATTCGCGGTCGGGTCCTATGGAATGCTGATAGCAACGGCCGATGGAGGCAAAACGTGGGTCCCGTGGCTAGACCGGATTGACAGCGGTCAACTTAACCTGAACTGCGTGTACGGCATTAGCGACCACGTCTTCATAGCCGGTGAGCAGGGAAAGATCTACAAACTCGAGCAAGAAGCCGAGCGTTTCAAAACGATCGAGACAGGTTACACCGGAAGCTTCTTCGGTCTCGCAGGAAACGGATCTACGCTCCTGGCGTTCGGGTTGCGTGGCGTCACATTTAAGAGCGACGACCACGGCAACAGCTGGAAACAACTAAAAATGCCTACCGAAACGACGATCTCTGCCGGAGTGGCACGACGGGAAGATGGCTCGTTTCTGCTTGTCAACGGTGCTGGCGAACTCATCGTCGGTGATCGCAATGCGCTGCAGTTCACGATCGTTCGACCACAAACCCGCATGCGCTTGACCGGAATCATTTCGCAACCCGACGAATCGGTAGTGATCACCGGTCTCGGTGGCGTAGCAACCGAGCGTGTTCCAACGCCCAATTGAACATTGACTTACAAAGCAAGAGGGCTGAAAACAGTCATGGCAATGCCCAACGATCAAATGAATGCGATGCCCGTCATTACGCAGATTGAAGATTTCGATCAGCGGACCGGATCAGTTATCGAGCGACTCATATTTAACAATCGGCAACTGCTGGTCTGGTTATGCCTGGTTGTTACCGCCGTGTGCGCGATCCTGTCATCCAAGCTTGAAATGAACGCAAGTTTCGAGAAGATGATGCCGCAATCACAGCCCATTGTTCAGAACTATCTGCGCAACGCGCCTTCATTGCGAGGTCTCGGAAATTCCGTACGCATAGTTGTCGAGAACAAAAGAGGCGATATCTATGACCCAAGGTATCTCTCGCAACTGCGCGAGATCAACGATGCAGTGTATCTGCTCCCGGGGGTCGATCGCTCGTTTGTAAAGTCTCTATGGATGCCAGTTGTCCGATGGACAGAAATCACCGAGCAAGGCTACAAGGGCGGCGCCGTAATGCCGGATGGATACGACGGGTCCGTCCGCAGCCTTGATGCGTTGCGGCTCAATATTCTTCGGGCCGGGATTGTCGGTTCCCTGGTCTCGAATGATCAAAAGTCGAGCATGATCTTTGTGCCACTTCTGTCGAAAGATCCGGAAACCGGTCGAGAATTTGACTATAGGGTCTTTCGGGACAGGCTCGAGAAAATTCGCGAAAAATATGGATCAGCCGATATTCAAATCCACATCATTGGCTTCGCAGAGCTGGTCGGCGATCTAATTCACGGACTGATTCAAATCCTCGCATACTTTGCGATCGCTGCAGCAATCGCTACGCTTATCATCTACTTTTACACCAGGTGCGTCCGTAGCACAATTACTGTCGTTGGTTGTTCGCTGATTGCTGTCATCTGGCAACTCGGATTGATGGAAGTGTTTGGTTTTGTGATCGACCCGTATTCCGTGTTGATTCCGTTTCTGATCTTCGCGATTGGGGTGTCCCATGGTGCGCAGAAAATGAATGGCATCATGCAGGATATCGGCCGCGGAACACACCGTTACATCGCGGCGAGATATACGTTTCGACGCCTGTTTTTCGCAGGCCTGACCGCTTTGCTCGCCGATGCAGTTGGATTTGCAGTACTAACCTCTGTCGACATTCCGGTAATTAGACTGCTCGCGATAGAGGCGAGTATTGGTGTCGCAATCCTCATATTTACCAACCTTATCCTACTTCCTGTTGTACTTTCATACACGGGGGTTGGGCGAAATGCTGCCGAACGCGCGCTCCGCAGTAGTGCTGGCAAGCATCCGTTGATACGTTGGCTGGCCCGCTTCACCCGTCGCCGTTGGGCCACTGCCACGCTGATCGTCGCCGCAGTGCTAACAGGAGGTGGCTTCGTCGTCGCGCAACATCTCAAGATCGGTGATCTGGACCCGGGTGCTCCAGAATTGCGTCCAGATTCACAATACAACAGGGATAACGCATACATCACGGGCCACTATGGGCTCTCGAGTGATCAGCTTGCTGTGATAGTTACGACGCCAGCTAATGGCCTCTTGACGTTCGAGACATTACTCGAGATGGACCGGTTGGAAGAGATACTGCGAGATCTGCCCGGCGTGCAAACAACGGTATCGACCGCGAGTCTGGCCCGTTCTTACACTGCGGCCGGCTTCGAAGGGTCGCCGAAATGGATTACGATCAATCGCGATCCATTCGTAAGTAACGACGCCGTCAATTACGTATTCGCTTCCAACCCGGAAATGCTGAATGACGAGCGCAGCGTCGCGCCGGTGATCGCCTTCCTTGCTGACCATAAGGCAGAGACACTCGCGCGGGTATTAAAAGCCGCGGAGGAGTTTGCTGCCGAGCACAACACTGACGACCGGAAATTCCTGCTTGCCGCCGGGAATTCCGGAATTGAAGCGGCAAGCAACATCGCAGTGGCCAGCGCCAATCACGCCATGTTGATCTACGTTTATCTGGCAGTGACCCTGCTGTGCTATGTGACCTTCAGAAGTTGGCGCGCTGTGCTCGTCGCAATGGTTCCACTTGTCGTGACTTCAGTTCTCGCCGAAGCGCTAATGGTGATGCTCGGCATTGGCGTAAAAGTAGCCACCCTTCCAGTTGTCGCTCTGGGTGTCGGTATCGGCGTGGACTACTCGTTATACCTGCTCACGGTGTACCTCGCCCAGCAACGCCGCGGACTTTCTGTAACCGACGCCTACTGCGAAGCGCTCGCCTGCACCGGTAAGGTGGTCGCGCTTATCGGGATTACATTGGCCGCAGCTGTTATCACTTGGTTTTGGTCACCAATCAAGTTCCAGGCCGACATGGGCGTGCTTCTCGCTTTCATGTTCCTCTGGAACATGCTTGGTGCCCTCATTCTTGTGCCCGCATTGGCTCATTTTCTCCTGCAGCCATCACTTCGCGATTCCGGATCGGCGGTTGAAGGCTCACGGGTTGAACAGCAATGCACCTGATCACATTGCCCAGCGTCCCCCGACGCCACCGCCAACCGCTTGAAAGGCTTGGCCGCCTCGATGGGATTGCGATACCCAGCACTCGATCCTGCGGCCGAGCCTGTCCAGCGACGGCCAAGTATCCGGACCCGCGCGTGTCGCAGTCTTTCGGGTGCGCGAGCTCCGAACGCAAAGTTCTCACGGCCCGCGAATAGCATCTATGCATATCGCTACCGTTCTCCATTTCAGATTGATCACACACAAGAGAGGAACAGCATCATGACCACCGCCGACAATGAGGCCACGCAGATTCCCACTCACGAGGAGTCGAAGGGAATTGTCCCGATCAAGTTTGCGCACTTCGTATTGTGGTCTTCTCGGTTCGACGAGACACGGGAATGGTACCGCACCGTTCTAAACGCACACCCGTCCTACCAGAACGACTATGTTGCGTTCCTCACCTATGACGACGAACACCACCGCGTGGCGATCGTCAGCGCCCCGGGACTCAAGGACAAGCCCAAAGGTTATGCGGGCTTCCATCATGTCGCTTTCACCTATGCCAACCTGAGAGACCTGCTGCTGACGCACGAACGGCTCATGGAACAAGGTATTGAGCCCTATTGGGCAATCAATCACGGACCCACGAGTTCGCTCTACTATTTCGATCCAGACAAAAATCGGGTTGAACTCCAGATCGACAATTTTGATACCGACGAAGAAGGTATGGCCTACTGCGCGACGGAGGAGTTTAGCGAGAACCCCATCGGGGTCGACTTTGACCCGTCCGATCTGTTGCGCCGTCTGCGAGCGGGTGAATCGGAAACTGAACTTAAGCGTCGGCCGCGCATTGGGCCGCGCGGCATGGAAAGCGTCCCGTCGGACGCTGAGATCTGACACCGCTTGCGTCAAGCACGATATCAAATGATTAACGAACACACGATGAGCACAGTTTTCCCGGAGTTGAAAATGCCTGAAGCGAACCTTGAAATCATCGAAACCGATGTTCTCATCGTAGGTGGCGGCGCATGCGGGATGATGTCCTCGATCATCCTTTCGGATGCAGGCATCGACCATTTGCTGGTTGAAGCGCGCTCGACTACCACAGCGCTCCCCAAGGCGCACTACCTCAATCCCCGCACGATGGAGATTTTCCGTCAGCACGGGGTAGCGCAAAGCATCTACGAAGCAGCGATGCCTTTGTCTCACTGCACCACGCGCTTTATGACCAGCTTGGGCGGCGATGGTCCACTCGACGGAAAAGAATTGTTTGTCATGGACGCTTTCGGCGGTAACTCCCGGCGCGCGACGTCGCGGCGACTTTCACACTGCCTTCCTACAAACATCCCGCAGCTTCGACTCGAGCCACTTCTTCGGAGCCATGCTGACGCACGGGCACCCGAGCGTATCCGCTTTAATCATGAGGTCATCGAATTCGGCCAGGACGACGAAGGTGTCGACGCGACTATCCGGGACGCCGCCACAGACAGAACGTATCGCGTGCGCGCGAAGTACATGATTGCGGCCGATGGCGGGAAGACGATCGGTCCAGCACTCGGCCTAACCCAGCAAACGACTGGACGACTCGCGACGCTCTGTACGTTTCACATAACCGCAGACCTGTCCCCATGGCTTCCGGGTGACGCCCAGCTCACGTGGTTCATGCATCCTGAGAGCCCGTACCGCTGGGGCGTGCTCATTCAGTTGGGACCCACATGGGGACGGCACAGTGAGGAATGGGCATTCAATTTTGCCTATACCGATCCGTCACAGCGGCTGAAGGACGAGGAGGTCATCCCGGCTATTCGCCAGTGCCTCAAGCTCCCCGAATTAGAAATGACGGTCCATCGCGGCAGCGAATGGGGCGCAGAATGCTCGGTCACCGATCAATTTCGCGTCGGGCGCATCTTCGTGGGCGGCGACGCGGCGCACCGCGTGATTCCAACTAGCGGTCTTGGACTTAACTCGGCCGTCCATGACGCTCACAACCTCTCGTGGAAGCTCGCAGCGGTACTCAAGGGCACCGCGAATCCATCACTGCTCGACAGTTACGAAACCGAGCGACGTGCTGCCGCCTGGCGCAACCATGACTGGTCGCTCTTCACGTTCCGAAATCATGCTGTCACACAGGTCGGTCTCGGCTTTGTTCCAGGGGGCACTTTGGAGCAGAACGCAGCTTCGATCTCCGAATACCTTTCGGACACACCGATGGGTCAAATGCTGCGCGCGCGCGCCAAGGAAGTCGTGGGCATTCAGCGTACGGAATTTGGGCAACCAGAAATCGAGATGGGCATCACCTATAACAGCGACGCCATCGTTCCCGACGGCACACCCGCGCCCGAGATCGACCCGATGGGCGACAACCATGTACCTGCAACGCGCCCCGGCCATCGCTTGCCGCACGGCTGGATTGAGCAGGCAGGCCTCCGAATTTCCACTCACGACCTGACTGGTGCCAGCGAAGCGTTTGTCCTTATCACGGGCAGTGACGGGCTACCCTGGATATCCGCCGCGACGAACGCCGCAAAGGCGCTCGGCATCAAGATGCAGGTAGCGCGAATCGGACTGGGGGGTGAGCGTCCGTTTGACTATGTAGACGTAACGGGCGAATGGGATACATTTAAGGCAATAGATCAGGACGGTGCAGTGCTTGTCCGCCCCGACGGCTATGTTGCATTCCGCTCGAAATCTATGGCGGTGGCCCCTGAGCAGGTGCTGATCAATGCACTGACCTCCATACTCGGACGCGACAACGACGCGGTCGCGGTGGTACGGGCCGCGTAAGTGAAAGCCCGGCTGGCGGAATCGGCCACACGTAATGTGTGGCGCGGTCACTGGGGTGCCCGGCCTCAACGGCGCCGCTCTAGTGACCGCAGCCGGACCGCCGGCTGTTCCCGACGCCAATCAATACCATGTACTGCCCTACAGACCTGCGGCATCCATTGTCGGTCAACTGGCGTCGCTCACCGCTGCACGTTCCGCGGACTGTTCTCCACTGCATCTGGGGTAGGCGGATTGTCACAATTCGCTGGTCCGCCGGCCGCACACCGACAGCATTCTTCGTTGGAACGCATTGAGCAATGACACTCGTGGAAATAGTATGAAAACCATCAATCGATCTACCATTAAGAGGCCGACATGACTGCGGGCCAACCATTACCCGGGACACCTGAGCCGATGCATTACTGGCAGGCGGCTCAAGGAGTGCGGGTTGCCGGGGATTCATGGGGTAATCCTTCCGGGCCTCTCGTTATTCTGCAGCATGGAGGAGGGCAAACGCGTCATGCGTGGAAGCGAACGGGCGAAGTTCTTGGGGAAGCTGGCTACCATGCGGTTGCCCTTGACGCGCGCGGTCACGGGGATTCGGATTGGGCGGCCGATGGCAACTATAGCCAGAACGCGATGGTGGAAGACCTGGTGCACATCCTCGCAGCATTAGGAGGCCGTCGCCCTGTCCTGGTAGGAGCCTCAATGGGTGGCGGGACCAGCCTTGTCGCAGCTGGCGAACACATAGTTGATGTTGCGGCCCTTGTGCTTGTGGATAGTGCCCCGCGTGTCGAGCCGACGGGCGTACGAAACATCCTGGCGTTCATGAAGCGCAATCCGAATGGCTTCGGATCACTTGAAGAGGTTGCGGACGCGATTGCCAGTTATCAACCCCATCGCGAACGACCTAAGAACTTGCAAGGATTGTCCAAAAATGTGCGCCTTGGGCCTGACGGCAGATACCACTGGCATTGGGATCCGAGATTCCTGTATTCCGATCGAAATTTGGACGGCAGGCAAAATCGCCTCGAGTCCTGCGCGCGCGCACTGGCAATCCCAACTCTGCTCGTGCGCGGCGGCATGTCGGATGTATTGACGGACGACGGCGTTCAGCAGTTTCGCGAACTTGCACGAAACAGTGAGTACGTCAACATCACCTCTGCCGGTCACATGGTCGCTGGCGACCGTAACGACACCTTTGGCAAAGCGGTTGTAGAGTTCCTGACTCGCAAGGTTCCGGTTGCTGGCGCTGAACTTCAAGCGGATCGGCGGGCCGAATTAATCAATCGGATGGACACCGACGATCTGAATGACATTCCTTAGCACGGTTTATGCGCGACGCAATGAGTGGAGCTCGGAGTGGGTAGGGCGACGATAAGTCCGTTGACGAGCCGAGCAGTGCGATAGTGATTCGGGATTACGTTGGTCTCGATTTACTCGTCATGAAATTTCCCCGCTTTGGTGCGTTTTCGCCGGGCATTGGGCGAAGCCTGCATGAAGGAGTTGAAGACCACCGCCGTAGTGACGCGCAATACCAAAAGCGGCCTGTTGGACTATCTATTCGTCGACTCAAGTGCGTGGAGGAGGGCGTTGGCGCTCCGATCGATAGCCGGTTTCTGGCGCGCGGGCATTCCATGGGTCGTCGAGCAGATGGCGACGCGGCGCCGCCATCCGCCTAGCGACATAATCGTCACGGCTATCGATATGTCAAAGACTTCCGCCGACACATAGTCGCCCCAAGGCACGGGATCGAGCGCATCCAATGCGCCATGTTGGCCTTCCGGAATGAGCATCACGAATCCTGCATCGGAGGCCACGACATACTGCAGGGCTGCGCCGTTGACTTGCGGGACGCCCTGCCGAAGCTTGCCGGCTCCGCGTCGAGGAAGGGCACAGGAATCCGACATGAGGGTCTAGGGAGCGACCGAAAGAGGGGAATTCGTATCAACGAATTCGATAGATATAACCGAATAATTTCACTTGTTGATCGACTGGAAAATCAAGATGATCGAGGCAAATCAAACACCCGATACTCTTGATTCGATGAATCGACAATGTGGTGTGGCCACGTTGTCCTGCTAACTCGACGCGAGCGGAAACTACAAGAAGACTTCTTCTGCGGCATCTCTTGCGACGGGCTGCGGCGACAAACGAGCTAGTTTGTCGATTGGACAGCGACCGAAATACACATCATCGACAAGCTTCGTGGGCGCGATCAATTGGTGCCCCTCCTTTCCACCACCACACTCGCCGGTCGAATCCGGCGCAGGAAGACGGCAGATGAGACTGGTTAGTTATTCAACAGACGGGGACGCATTGCTTGGCATAGTTGACGGGGAGACCGTGACCTCGTTGACCGGACGCATCGCCGGCCTACCCACGGACATGACTGGCCTCATTGCCGAGTGGGAGCACTTTGGTGAGTCAATTCGCCAGCTCCCGCGCTCCCCAGATTACAAACTTTCAGAAGTGAACCTTCTGGCGCCCATAGCGCGCCCGGGGAAAATTTATTGTATTGGCCTCAATTACCCTACTCATCTGGCCGAAGCGACTGATCATGGTGTTGAAGCGCCTATGCATCAGGTCTGGTTTTCCAAGCCTGCCACTGCTGTGGCAGGACCATACGAGCCTATCAAACGGCCCATAGTATCCATCGAGCTTGACTACGAAGCGGAGCTTGTCTTTGTCATCGGGAAGCGCTGCCGTCACGTTCCTGCGGAGCGGGCGAGTGACGTGATCTTCGGCTACTGCGTGGGCAACGATGTCAGCGTTCGCGACTGGCAGTTGCGCAGCGGCCAGTACACGATCGGAAAGTCCTTTGATACGCACGCACCGTTCGGCCCCTGGATCGTTACGGCAGACGAAGTTGATCCGAAAGATCTCGGAATCAGAAGCTTTCTAAATGGTGAGAGACGCCAGGCTGCCAACACGGGACGGATGATTTTTGATTGCGCTGCCCAAGTGGCGCACCTCTCTCAAGCGATGACGCTGGAGCCTGGCGACGTGATCTTCACAGGCACACCTGGTGGCGTTGGTATTGCGATGAACCCGCCGCAATATATGAAGGCTGGCGACCGGATCCGCGTTGAGATTGACGGAATTGGTTTTATTGAAAATGAAGTTGTCGACGAGGTGTCCGGCACTACATGGGACGAGAAGAAATGACTGCCTTTGTTTCCGAAGTTGACAAGTTAGCGTGCGCACAGCTCATCAGCACGTACGCCTGGTACGTCGACCAGACGCGCTACGAAGAACTCGTTGAGCTTTTTACAGAAGATGGCATCTTGTGCCGCCCTGATGTAGAGGTTGCAGGCCGGGCAGCGATTCTCGAATTGATGAAGCGGCGTTCACCACAAGTAATCTGCCGTCATATGTGCAGCACGCAGGTCATTAGCCTCACGTCGAGCGATGTGGCCGAAGCGATCACCTATTTTGCTTATTATCAGAGCGAGTCTTCCGACGAGGCGGTGCCCGGATTAGATGGACCCGTTGCGATCGGCGAATACCACGACCGCTTGCATCGAATCGAGCGTGACTGGCGCTTCGCGGAACGCCGCGTGGTGCTTGCGATGATGAAAAAATAGCAGAAAAGTGGGGCGGTCTGGATGCTATTTCGCTCACACGGTGAAATAGCTATAGCATTTTTGATCTCCGTCATCTCCGGCGCCGGACCCTGTGCGATAAGCACACGGGGACCGTGTTAAAAGATCCCCACATTCGGCCGCCGCCGTCTGCTCCGCAAAAACAATCGAAGATAGCCGTGTTTTCCTCGTCGTTCGACGGCGATTTCGATTGGCGCGGTGTGAAACGATGAGACTATCCGACGGCGTTTTCGAGATCCATAGCGCCACGCCCACCTAACGCACATCCACGGCCGCTAACGGGAAGCGGACGCGCCCCCATAAGTGTGTCCGCATGTATTTTTCAAAGCCACAACTGACTGAATCCCGATACGCGAGTAAGGCGATGCCGATGGAGTGAAGTTTTTTTCCAAATACACGCAGACAAATCGGTTCGTCCGCGACAAGAATGTCGCCCATATCGCGCGCCATAGGCGATCAAATTGATGATTACAGATCTTCCGCCGTCTCCCGGACACGCGCCATTCCAGCCGCCATATCTCAGCTTCGGGGATCTGATGCTTACGAGCGCGTTCCAGCCGATTTTCAGTTTTTCACATCGTCAATCGATTGGGTACGAGGCGTTGCTCCGTGCCCGCGATCCAGCAGGAAACGATATCCCACCGCGAGATATATTTGACCAGACGTGCGCGAAAGGCGGCTGGAATAACCTCGAGCGCGGCGTCCAATTCCTGCATGTCTGCAACTTCTCACGCGTAGCGGGCCCTACGGACTGGCTCTTCCTTAATAGCCGCCCAGACGGCTTTATAGTGTCAGATTCATACCGTTGCAGAGTCGAGAGCACTTTGCGGTCACTTCAAATTCCATCAGAACGTATCGTTCTCGAAGTACTCGAGACACCAAGCGGCAATCTGCAGAGACTAGTCGAAGGCATCGCTTCATTCCGCCAGCAGGGGTTTCTAATTGCATTGGACGACTTCGGCGCAGGGCATTCCAATATTGATCGTGTGTGGCAACTACAACCCGATATTGTCAAGCTGGATCGGCGAGTCATCGAGCAAGCCGCTCAGAATCCACGCATCGCGCGTTCTCTTCCGCAATTGGTATCGCTCCTACATCAAACTGGCGCACTAGTGCTGATTGAAGGGATCGAAACGCAGCATGAAGCGTTGCTCGCTATGGAATCAGATGCCGACTTTGCCCAGGGTTTTTACTTCGGCCGTCCAATCCCGTTCGGAGTCGAAATATCCCAATGCCCAACGGTAATGGACTCTCTGTGGAATCAATTTCGTAGCCGCGCCGAAGAAAAGGAGCGAGAAAAAAGGCGTCTTCTGTCAGTGTATGCACCCGCTTTGCGGACTGCGGCTGAGCGATATGCAGCCGGAATCGATATTGTCACGAGCTGCGGCGACTTTCTGGAGTTAGAGGACGCGTCCCGCTGCTTCGTACTGAACGCTCTAGGTGAACAGATCGGCAGTGATGTCACCTCCGCTCAATCGCCATTCTCACAATTGAAGCCATTTCTTGCGTTGGATGGCGCGCTCGGTGCTTGCTGGGAGCGGCGGACCTATTTCCAAGCTGCGATCACCCACCCGGGCGCAATACAAGCGACTGAACCTTATCTGTCGATAAGCGGGGCGCATTTTTGCGTCACGTTGTCGATCGCATTGCTCGTTCACGGAGAGTTGAACGTTCTTTGCGCGGACGTCGAATGGAGACCGGACAATGATTCGCGAGCAAAGATGAAGGATCCGCCGTCGATGGCTTTGCAATGATGCTAGCTGAGAAGGCACCCATAACAGCCTGCGCCACGTGGAAGCTCGGCGTACCTGAACGGTAGTCGGTCACCGTTGATCGCTCATCTCGATTCCAACGCCATCCATCGCCACGTTTTCTCGTCCCGCAACGGGTCGATCTCTAGGGTCTTCTTACTCCGCGCACCAAACGTACGGCCCGTCACGCGTCTCACCGCTTCGCGAGACAACGGTATCGACTGGAACGCCCACGCTTTTCATGCGCTGGCATCAAGTTGCCACGACTGCGGTATGTCAGCCGTGATGGTTTGAAACGCCGACCATACTCCTCCACAGTCGCCGCGAAGCGTTATACGCGAGCATGCCTCTGATGCACCTCCGAGCTTTCCAAAAGCACGCGCAACCCTTCTCCCCACGCGTGGATAACCTGTTGTCCGGCTTCCGCGTCCCGGCAAATCGTCCAGAGTGACGGGACTACTCGCTTGCGTTTTACGCGGCACCCGGCCCTTGTCAATGCAAATGCTCGTAGTCTTCAAGTGAAGTACGCAACCTCGGCCTCTCCGTCTCGCTCGAAGCGAGCAAGGGCGCCGGCCGCGGTACTCAATGCTCCAACGCGTCGCAACGGCGTTCAAGGTGCTTTTCCATCTCAACGCAGTCGTCATCGGCTATTATGACTAGTTGCTGCACACGCAGAGGGCAGTATTCGGCGCGCAGATAGCCGGTCACTCTGTCATTTCCCCGTTCCAGATGCTGCCGTCGGCGACCACAGGATGAGCTCTGACGCGATTCATCCGAACGACGATCATGTCCCTGGACTTGTCGACGCGTCGGAGCACAGTACTCTTGCTGCTGCCGTCCCGTTCGCTCGGAACCGATGGACGTCCTCGCGGTTGTAGGAGATGGCTTCCTGATCTGTTCTACGTGGCGAAGCCTGGATCTATGGAGAATTGGTCGTTTAGAATGTCTATATGAAGCCTCGCATCTCATTGGAACATTGGCGCACGCTTATCGCAATCGTTGATTTCGGTGGCTATGCGCAGGCCGCGGCCGCCGTGCACAAGACCCAATCTAGCGTGACGTACGCGGTAAACAAGATCGAAGCTGACCTCGGCGTCAAAGTCTTCGAGATACAGGGCCGCAGGGCAGTCCTCACAGAAGCAGGGCAGGTTGTACACCGACGTGCCAAACAGCTAATCGGGGAAGCCACATTGCTTGAGCAGAGTGCACGAGCCATGGCGGGCGACTGGAAGCCGGTATTGAAGATCGCCGTCGATATCGCGTTCCCGACGCAATTGCTGCTCCGCTGTCTGAAAAACTTTGCGCAGGAGCGTCCGCAGACGCACATCGAACTATACGAATCGGTAATTGGCGGTACCGAGGAAGCAGTCCGAACCCGTCAGGTGGACCTTGCGATATGTTGCGGGCTTCCGAATGGCATGCCAGGCGATCTTCTGCTACGTCAGCCGTTTGTTGCTGCCGCGCATCCTGACCACTCGTTGCATCTGTTGGGACGCGTTCTCGACTACTCAGACCTGGCGCGGTATCGGCACTTGCTCATTCGCGAGACTGGTACGAAGAGAAAGCGTGCATCGCACACGGTCGACAGTCAACAGATCTGGACCGTGAGCAACATGGCTACGTCGATCCGCGCGGCAACAATGGGGATGGGATTCGCGTGGTACCCCATCGACTTTATCCGCAATGAACTTGCCAGTGGTGCTCTCAAGGTCTTGCCCCTTGTACAAAGCGCTGAACGCTTTGCCGATCTATACCTTGTATTGGCGAATCGTGACTACGCGGGTCCGGACGAACGACGGCTCGCGAAGATCATCTGCGAAACCGCCTCTGGTGTCTATCCGCTGTCTGGCAATGGTCAGCAGGCGGAGAGCGCCGGTGGTTCCTGACCACGAGGATTACCTCTGTTACGAGGCAGCCTCGATTTCGCCTACGTCTGGGTCGACGTGCGCACGTTAGAAAAACAGCGTAGGCCTGGGAAGCGCTACGCTGCAAGACCGGCCCATCGGGCTGTCAACGTCTACGGTCCATGAATTGTACGAGCGGACAAGACGCATGGGCTACCAAACTAAACCTTCTGGTACGGTGCAAGAAAATGAATCTGCCGCCACATCACTTTCCCGCAGCAGTTTCTGCCGCAGTGGCACATACGCTTAAGAAGTCGCTGCTCTTAGAGCCGGACACACCGGGCCGTCTGGCCGCACCTTAGACCTTGGACAGCAAGTCCACGTAGTATGGATTCCTACACTACTTGTCGAGGCTGGTTTCAGATGTCCGGGTTTGGACTTTTTAGAAATGTCCGGTTTTGAGGTTCAGAGATCTCTATCTGGAAGGGCTTTCAAGCACCGAGCCGCCCCCCGTTCCCTCATTGCCGTGGCACTGACTTCGAGGATCGCTTCGTTGATTTCAGCAATATCAATGGCGCGTTGTTTCTTCAGTCCGACGAGCGCCTTCTTTGCGCGAACCTGCTCCCCGCAATGCGTGCGTGACGGTGAGCCTGCCGCACGACGATCGTCGCGTAGGGCCTGAACCTGCCGCGCGACCTGCAACGCACTCTCAAGCCGCTTGTTTTCGACCTCCGCGCCCTGATCAATGCGCGCGATACGCTCGTATTGCCGGTACGGCAGCGCCACACCAGTAGCCTATACCTCGATCACGCCATCGGGATACTCAACAACCTCGACGTACTGATGCATCAGCCCACGGCAGACAGGCGTGTCGTCCAGCAATGTCGTCTCCGAGATGTTACAACAGTGGTGCACCAACGTCATGCGCTCAAAGGTCGAACCGACGAAGGACGTGGCGAGATTGATTCGCCGGCACTTCGACGGCATCGTGGCCTGGACCCAGACCCGCCAGACCAACGGCTTCATCGGAGCGATCAACGGTTTGTTTCAGGCTGCCAAGCGCAAAGCACGCGGATACGCCCGCTTCGAAACCATGCGCACTGTCCTCTTCCTCATCGCCGGAAGACTCGATTTCTCGGCCGCTGTAGCATGGTCACCCGGTCCCTTCTCTACGAGTGACTCGACGCCGCGCGGGCGCGGCGTGCTGCCATCGCCCGAGCAACCCGCGACGAGGTCTCCCTGCCGAGCACCGTCGAAATGAATTCACCAGCTTCTACAAGCGCGGGCAGATTAACACCAGTAGTAAGCCCGAGTTCGTCACACAGGTAGACGACGTCTTCCGTAGCGACATTACCAGTTGCACCAGGTGAATAAGGGCACCCGCCGATACCGGATACCGAACTGTCAAAGATCGCGATACCAGACTGAAGTGCAGCGTATACATTGGCGATTGCCATGCCCCTCGTATCGTGGAAATGCCCTGCGAGCGCCGATACGGGTACATCTTTCGCACAAGCTTCGATCATGCGACGAGCATTAAGCGGTGTTCCTGTTCCGATTGTGTCGCCGAGACTGATCTCGTAGCAGCCCATCTGATAGAGACCGGAAGCTACTAGGGCAACCTGATGTGGATCGATCTCACCGTCGAACGGGCAGCCAAGAACACAGGAAACGTAGCCACGCACACGCACGCCCTCCCGCAGCGCTCTTTCCAGCACGGGTGCAAACCGGTCGATGCTTTCGGCGATCGAGCAATTGATGTTCTTTTGGGAAAAGGTTTCTGAGGCGGCGGCGAATACCGCGACCTCGTCGCATTTCGCCTCGAGTGCAGCCTCAAGGCCTTTGAGATTTGGGACCAGAGCGGAGAAGACAACACCTTGGTGCCGGTCAATCTCACGAAGCACCTGGAACCCGTCAGCCATCTGCGGCACCCACTTTGGGGAGACGAACGCTGCGGCTTCGATCGTAGTCACGCCAGCGCGCACCAGTCTGCCGATGAGTTCGACCTTCATTGCGGTCGGGACAAACGTTGGTTCATTCTGCAAACCATCGCGAGGCCCGACCTCGACGATTTTAACGGTAGTAGGGAATGATTTTTCAGGCATTGCAAATCCTCGAGTAGTTCGATGGAAAAGTCAGTGCGGACGTCTGCGTACGTCTGCGGCACGATCTAACGCATGTTGCGAAGTGGTACGGCTGTGTCGTACATAACCTGCTTGAGTGCGAAGCTACTGCGGATATTGGCGACACCCGGGATGCGGGTGATCTCATCAACGATAAGGCGCTCCAATGCCTGAACATCGGACACCAGCGCACGGATCAGGTAGTCGGCGTCGCCGGTCATCAGATAGCATTCCATTACGTTCGGCAGCGCACGGATCGCGCGCTCGAAGGCGTCCAGCCCCTCACGCGCTTGTCTTTCGAGCGAAACATGAATGAACACGTTGACGTTGAGGCCCAGCTTCTGGGGATTGAGCAGAGTCACCCGTTCCTTGATCAGCCCACGCTGTTCCAGCGCACGGACTCGAGCTAAGCATGGAGACGGGGAAAGGTGCACGCGCGCGGCCAGTTCGACATTGGTAAGGCAGGCGTTGCGCTGCAGTTCTTCGAGAATCCGGATATTGATGTCATCGAGTGGCGGTTCCTGCATGGTGCGTCCGTAATTGTCGAGTTGAGGGGGGGCGCCTGGACGCGCTCCGATGGATAACCGAGTCGGCGAAGGCGATAGTAGGCGATAGGTACGAGGGGTGCGTGGGCCCGCGACATGGCGATGGCGAGACTCGCGGCCACAAACGCGGCATCCCGCGCTGGTCGAGCATCTAGCCGACACAGATGGGGCGAGAACGCCACCGAATGGGACAACCGCCGGCATTGGTATTCTCGACGAGAAACGCGACTTCGACCTTCTCGGAGAGGGCGCTACCAGCCGCGGTGCTTCCCTGGCATCAGCATTGGTTCGGTCCGGTCGTGCCCCTCACAACCGGACCCGACTACCCGATCACCGGTGAAGGAAGTGGGCGCGCAACACTGTCCTAATTGGAACTGGCGGGCGTCCCGCTTCGCTCAAGGACCCGCCCGGTCCATCCCTATTCAAGAGCCCGGCGTTTTTCGCGATTTTTCGACAGATTCGATCCCAAGTCCCGCTTGCTCTCGGGTGAGCTTCCTCGTCCCAACTAAAGCGAAGGCGATCGCCTCGCGCGTGGGTTTTGCAGAGAGTTCCCCGATGCGTCGGATTCGCATCCTCAGACCTCGACGGCCTTGCTTAACTCACAGTGCTGCGGCCGCAACCAGCGCGGAATCGAGAGCCTGCTGACGTTGCTCTGGGCCGATGCTGACGCCCTCTGCACGCACGAACGTGATGTCGGTGACGCCGATGAAACTGAAGAAGCTTTTCAGGAACGGCTCTTGGTGGTCCATAGCGGCAATGGGCGACGACTCTGAATAGATGCCGCCACGCGATGATGCAATGATCACCCTCTTGGCGCCCGCGAGACCTTCTACGCCCGTCGCGGTGTAGTTGAATGTTTTACCTGGCACAGCCAGACAATCGATCCAGGCCTTCAGCTGACTCGGGACTCCAAAGTTGTACATCGGTGCACCGATGACAATGACATCTGCCTCCAGGAACTCCTCCAGGGCGACATTGGTCTCGGCGAACTCCACCTGTGCAGAGGGCTCCACCTTGGCCCCTTCCTTTAAGGCGGCATCCACCATCTCGCCGATGTCACCCGACAACGCGCCGATGTCGTGCAGTTCCTTCAGCTTGGCAAACTGGATCGACGGAGACTGATGTGGAACTGGTTCTGCTGCCAGATCGCGATAAGTGATCGACAGACTAGTTGCGGTCTTCTCGAGACGCGAAACGACGATAGCTGAAAGCTGGCGAGTGACTGACTGCGCTCCAGTAATGCTGGAGTCGATATGTAAGAGCTTCATTTTGAATATCCTGTCGGATTGCACCGGGCTGCCGGCGCTGTGGCGAATTTCCCGGCACATAAGGTTATGTGATGGGCCCTCTCGTGAGTAGGAACAATATGTTCCTTGCGCTAATATAAATTCTGGAGAACTGCGCGCAAGAGGGCACTTTTATGAGCGATACGAACAATTTTGTTCCCGTCCTTGAGGAATCCCATTCCAATGAAAAGTGCAGGGAGGTGCATGACATCCTTGCCCGCATTGGTGACAAATGGACCGTAATGGTGGTCGGGGCCTTGTCGCACGGACCGGTGCGGTACAACCAGATTCGTCGCTCCGTTGAAGGGATTTCACAGCGGATGCTCACACTTACCCTGAAAGGCTTGGAGCAGGACGGACTCGTGATTCGAACGATGTATCCGACGATTCCACCACGGGTGGACTACGAGCTTACGGACCTGGGAGAAAAATTGATCGTGCCATTGGAAGCACTCTACGGATGGGCGATAGAACATCGACCTACTATCTTGGCTGCACGAGAAGAGTTCGCAAAGAAGGAGCAGCGCGGCGCGTCGACACGCGCCTGCGTCCGCCCGATGTAGACACTGGGCAGGGCATCGCGGCGGCACGTCATGACGGCAATTGGACAACAGCGAACTCAGTAAGATCGAGTCGGCATACTGCCGTTCTCGAGAGATGAAGTCGACCTTGGCGATTGTGTCGCTTGTCTGGTTCAAACCAACTCGACACCGTCACCCCCGAATGGCGAAATAGCAAATTTACCGAGTGGGGCAAAGGCTGTCTGCTATCTCCGGCACTTTGTTGTCGCGCTGCCGCAAATTGAGGGCTGTCTAGATTTGATGGCTCACGTGCTAGCGGCGATTCAGAAAAACTTCCAGGCGATACGTCTCGTCTTTCTTCGGCGGAACGAGTCCGACGAATTCGATGCTTTCGACGGCCGTTGCAGCCGCCGGCACGCGTCTCTTGTTGAAGAAGCAGGAGGTGCCGGCGTAATCCTATATCTTCGCCACGTTGCCCTATCGGCGAACGCGGAACGGGTAGCAAAACTCGCGTTGATTCCGCTGGCCCGCTGGCCCGCTGGCCCGCTGGACCAATGGGACGAATTCCTGACGACGGCGCATAGTGACGTGAGTGTTCAATCATCTCCTCGGGCACCCGACATGTGAGGTGTGGATGCGGGCCAAAACAGAATTCTGGCGTCGGCGATCGAGGAGGGAGACCGAGACACGCGAAGCGCTTCGGGATCGGTCTGGCCGCGGGGATCAAATGGCAGCGAAATCCACAACAGACGGGCGATCCTGGCGGGATCGTGCTCGACTGGATTCGTCGTGCCTCCAATGTGAGTCCCACTTAGGCGGGCTGCCGCTGCCAGCCAATCTGGATTTATTTTACGCAACGTCCAACGGTGCCCGTTACCGTCGGGTTGGGCCGCCCTGACCATGCACGACGCGCCATCCTCGAGCGAAGAACTCGGCAACAGTATCATAAATTGTGTATGGGCAATACAGTTGCCCATTGACAATTCAAGGCTCAAGGGACTAGCATTGGCTAGGAGATTGACGCTCGCATCGAGTGGGATAGTCAGTCGGCTAGCTTGTTTTCGCGGGTGGCATACCAATCCCTCGTCATTTTCAGGCTTTGAAAACACCTACATGACAGGAATGTCGGAATCGCCGAAGCTCACGATCCGCAGCAAAGCTCTTCTTTCGCCACGTTTGTCGGTAAATGGATATGAATATCGCCAGTAGCAATACGGTCTACGGACAGTTTTCCGAGGCCGCGCACGAAGGTCCCGAGCTGCCTTTCCTTTGCTACCCGTCGTCGCCCACGCGCAGCTACATGCCAGACGGATGTGAGCTTTCGTATGGTCATGGACTGACAATTGTCGATGACCTGGCCGCGCGCTACCGAGACGCGGGATACGGCCACGGGCACAGGGTAGCTTTGATCGCCGGTAACAGGCCCGAACATTTCTGGCACTTTCTTGCACTCAACTCAATAGGTGTCTGCGTCGTAACTTTGAACCCCGAGTACCGGCCGCACGAATTGGCCTACGGGATCGACTTCCCGAAATGTTCAGCTGTCGTCGCTGTAGATCCATGGATCGCCAACGTAGAGGAAGTGGCACAGACGTTGGTTCCCGCTGTGCCAGTCATTGACGCTTCAGCGCTCCCGGCCCGGTATCCACCACCTGCGCGGGCGCCGGATCCGGTGGGTGCAGACAAGAGTGAATGGCCGGCGCTGATCATTTATACCTCGGGCACAACGGGCCGACCCAAAGGCTGCATCATTTCCAACGCATCGTGCCTTGCCGCGGCAAACTCCTACACAGACGCCGGCGGTTTGCTCGACTTGGTGCAACGTAAGGAGAGAATTTATATTCCGCTGCCGGCGTTCCACATGAACGTCTCCGTTTATACGCTGAACACCATAACGAAGATTCGCGGTTGTCTCATCATGCAGGACCGATTCACCGTCTCTCGATGGTGGTCCGATATCAGAGAAACACGTGCGACCGGTTTCCACTACATGGGGATCATTCCGCCCTTGCTTCTCAAGTCAGCGCCAGTCGAGGATGACAAGCGTCATAACCTTAAGTTTGGCCAGGGTGCGGGAGTCGATCCCCTTGTACGCGAAGCGTTCGAGGAAAGGTTCGGCGTTCCCCTTATCGAGGCGTGGGGAATGACGGAAACTTCACGCGCCATCCAGAACAGTCATACACCCCGCTGTTTAGAGCCACGAGCGTTCGGTCGCCCCGGGCCACCGCTCGAGGTTCGCATCGTGGACGAGTCGGACAGGCAATTGCCGCTCAATACGCCCGGCGAGCTAACAATCCGCGCCGCTGGCGACGATCCTCGTCGCGGATTTTTCTCGGGGTACCTCAATCAACCAGACGAGACTGAACACGCTTGGCGTGGCGGTTGGTTTCACACAGGCGACATAGTCACGCAGAGAGTGGACGGAATGCTGTTCTTCGTGGATCGTCTCAAAAACATCATTCGTCGTAGCGGCGAAAACATTGCGGCCGCTGAGATCGAGGAGGCTCTTCATATCCTTCCTCAAGTCAAGAGCGCGGCGGCGATGGCCGTGCCTGATGAGTTCCACGACGAGGAGATCATGGCCTGCGTCGTGCTTATGCCCGGCGTTGAACCAACGGTGGAGACGGCGACGGCTCTGCTGTTTGCGACCAGGCAAACTCTCGCGGATTTCAAGGTGCCCGCGTGGATCAGTTTCGTTGACACGATACCTGTGACCGGAACCCAAAAGGTCCAGAAGGGGCAGATCTTTGACGTTGGGCAGGATCCGCGGGCGGATAGGCGTTCGCATGACCTCAGGGCGGTGAAACGGCAGTTGAAGTTGAGCTCGAGTAACACTACCGGCCCTACCGGCAACGCAGGTGTGGCATGACCGCATACATTGCCGGTGTCTACGAACATCCGCTCCGATTCGCACCGGACACCTCCACACAGCTCCTGCATGCCGAAGTCGCCAACGGGGCGCTTGCTGATGCGGGACTCACTACGGCCGACGTTGATGGCTACTTTTGTGCATCGGACGCTCCCGGTATCGGACCGTTGTCAATGGTCGAATATCTCGGTATCCGCCCGCGCTACGTCGAATCGACAGACATTGGCGGAAGCTCTCCGATCGCACACGTCGCTCATGCGGCGCTGGCCATTGACGCGGGAAAGTGCGATGTAGCGCTGATCACACTGGCAGGGCGCCCACGAAGTGAAGGAGCGACTCCCGGTACCCTGACTGCCGTTCGTGAGTACCCCGAGAACGAATTCGAATTGCCTTACCGACCGGCGTTGGTGGCCGGATACGCTATGTGTGCCAAAAGGCATATGTATGAATATGGAACCACCAGTGAGCAGTTGGCATGGATCCGTGTCGCGGCCTCGCATCATGCTTCGCGTAACCCGTTCGCGGTTTTCCGTGACATTGTCACGGTCGAGGATGTCCTTCAGTCGCCCATGATTGCAGATCCTTTACACAGGCTGGATTGCTGCGTGATTAGCGACGGCGGGGGTGCCGTAATCGTTACGAGGCGAGAAATAGCAAAAAGCTGCGGACGCCCCCTCGTAGCCCTGCGTGGAGCCGGAGAGGCCTTAGGCTATCAGACCGGATCGCCCTTTGACCTCACGCGGTCGGCCGCCCACGCCTCGTCCAGCGCCGCCTATCACGCGGCCGGAGTGAGACCGTCAGATATTCGCTACCTGTCCACATACGATAGCTTCACGATCACGGTGCTCATCGCTCTCGAAGATCTTGGCTTCTGTGAAAAGGGGGAGGGTGGGAAATTCGTCATGGATGGCAAACTGATTGCGGGTGTGGGGCCCCTGGCCGTCAACACGGACGGGGGGGGGCTATGCAACAATCATCCGGCGCATCGGGGCGGAGTGACGAAGATTATTGAGGCGGTACGCCAATTGCGGGGCGAGGTGCACCCTGCAGTTCGAATTCCCAATCTTGAATTGGCAATGGCGCATGGCTGCGGTGGGACGTTGGACCAGAGGCACGGGTGCGCGACCATTATTTTGGAGCGCCAATGATTACAAATGGAATTACCGCGTGGTCGCCGGAGAACGTCCAATACTGGGAGGCTGCAGCGCGAGGCGAGCTCTTGGTCAAGTGGTGCGGCGCCTGCCAGCAATATCATTATTATCCACGCGAAATCTGTCCGCATTGCGGTAGCTCCGATACCCGGTGGCGGGTCGGAAGTGGAAAAGGCGTGATTTACTCCTTCAGCGTAATGCGCCGGGCTAACCCGCCGTACGCCATAGCCTACGTCACTCTCGACGAAGGAGTGACAATGCTGACCAACATCGTTGACTGCGACCTAGACAGTTTAGGCATCGGCCAGGTCGTGCAGGTTAAGTTCCGGCGAATCGACGATGGTCGAGAGGCACCGATGTTCACACCGGTTGTTGAAAGAGGGCTCAGCCGAAGCGAGAGCAACTCTCTCACTTAACACCCTTTCAATGGCTGGTGTGCGGATGCGGCATAAAGTTTGCATGTGGACCCCCAACCTTTAGCGACTTATTCAATGGGCGCCTCTATGACAAACCCGCAAGCAATCGTCGACCTAACGCATGAAGTGAAACGCCTGGCGACAGGCAAGATCAACGAAATCAACGATATCAACCGGGAGACGACGTTCCTCGCTCTGAACGCACTAATTGAAGCGTCCCGTGCGGGTGATGCGCGTTCACGGTCTGCTGATGGAACGCCGCACGGCACCGCTGCGCCCTCAGCGCCGACACGATGGCAAGGTCGCGGTGGCGAAGAGCAATCAGCGTTGGTGTTCTGACGGCTTCGAGTTTCGTTGTGACAACGGCGAACAGCTGCGTGTCACGTTCGCTCTGGATTGCTGCGACCGCGAAGCGATGAGTTGGGCGGCGACGACCGGTGGCCACAGTGGCGACGTGGTGCGCGACGTCATGCTGGCCGCCGTTGAGAACCGGTTCGGTGACGTCCTGAAGGCGCCGTCGGAAATTGAATGGCTGACGGACAACGGCTCGGGTTACACGGCGGAGAAAACAAGGACCTTTGCTTCAGATATTGGCCTGAAGCCATTGACCACGCCCGTGTGCAGCCCGCAAAGTAACGGCATGGCGGAAAGCTTCGTGAAGACGGCGACTGCTAACTAGTTGAATTGTGAACGGTTGCGGTGCCCCCGTTTGACGTGTCGCAGCTGTTGATGTTCGTCAATTCTGGGAGCGGATAAAAAAGGGGGGGGCGCCTTCATTGTCGGGTGGACTCTGCCGACTTGAAGTAAGGGAGCCGTTCGGGGAGGTGCGAGAATCGCCCAAATAGAGCGTATTAAGAGGCGGCCTCACCGATTTGCAGCAAACGTAGTACCCTTCAGCCATCAAGCAATACGCAACTCATCTTGAGTCACCGTAAAGCTCTTGGGAGTATCGTTTCCACTTAATGCAAACAGGCGGTCATGTGAACACGCTCGAAGAAGGGACGCTCCCCGAACGCCAGCGCTGGCGCCGGCGATGCTAGGGCGACGTCAGGCAGTCGGCGCCTGTATCACGACACCGTACCAACCTAGCCCGCGGTAGCTTTCATACCCAAGTGTCAATGCGAAGGAGACTGTCCGCCCGTCCGATAGTCGGTAAGATCCGCGTGGCTTTCCCTCAGTGGTGAGTCGGAATGGTTCGTTCAAAATTCCCTTTGCGTCGGAGCTTGCGATAATGCGAAACGTCGAGTCCACGATCATGCAGCGACTTCGCGCCCACTCGTCGTCACTAAGGCGCACTCCGCGAACGACTGCGGCGGCCTGTGGTGTCCAGTCGAAAAAAATGATGAGGGCGCCCACTGGTTGACCATCAACGGCGCCCCGTTCACGAATTGCCGTGGCATAGGTCGCTACGTGCGCACCGCCTAATTGCGGGAGCGCTTCCACGTCCGCAGCTACGAAATCTGATCCCGACGCGGTTTTCATTGCGTCCATGAACCATCTGGCATTCGCGATATTTTTGCCAATGACAGGATAGGTACGAGGGCGACCGTTGGCCACGACGGTCCCTCCAGCGTCTACGATCCAGAGATCCAGATAAACGGTATAGCTATCCAGAATAACTGACAATCGACGGGAAGCATATTCGTAAGCTGCGGCATTTCGATTGGCCAGGGAGTCGACCACCGCCGAATCGGTGGCCCACCACCGGACGTCGCACGATCGCTCATACAGGTTCCGGTCGATGATATCGATCATATTAAGCGCAAGATCGGTGCATCGTTGCCCCTCGTGTGAGCGCACACGCTCAATCATGCCGTCGGCCAGCTCTGTCAGCTTCGACAACGAACCTGCAAGTTCCTTGTTGAGTACTGTCGTAATGTCTGAAATCCGTGTTGACACGTGCTTGACCTGGTTTGCTACGACGGCGAATCCCTTGCCTGCATCGCCGGCACGCGCCGCCTCAATCAGCGCATTGAGCGCGAGAAACGTGGTTTCTCTATTGATGTCGTTAATGTCTGATATCTTGTTTGTCGCGAGTTTTTTAACGTGGTGTGTAAGTTCAACGATTTCTTGCGGATTCGACATTGGTCACGCCTTGGTAGATGGTTCAACACCCGTCCGGCAATGCAAGGATCGGGCCTGTTAACGTAGTGTCGACGCGTACTGATATGTAGCGAATTTAGGGAGGTGAGTCGCTTTGCTGTGCTCTACTGGAACAAACGACCTACAAGTTCGTATATAGGGGTCCGACGCACTGAAAAGCGGTCAACGGCAGGTGAACCCCCGGTTCATGCAGCAACCGACGAACTTCTTGTCACCGATTGCAGCTCATCGCATTGCCGACGTCATAGCGCCCTGCCATGTGTTGCCAATCAGTATCCGCGCACAACACCCACATTGATCCTCTTGCAGAGATCGCGATTGAAAACGTGATACAGAGGTGCATCCCGTTGATTGACAGGTAGGGTTCAGAAATCTGCACCGTTCCTGGTTCGCTGATTGCATCGCGAAAGTATGGACGCCTGTCCCAACAACCTCCCGACGCAACGGTCGTGGATCGAAACCGATTTGGTGCTGATGCGCGAGGCTGCGTTGCTTTAAGGTCGTCTCCGATCTGATAACCTTGACCGTCTAGTAAAAAGCAGCGAGCTGCGCCTTCCACGCGAAGGAGGTCTTCGGTAGCATGAGGCAAATCAATGCCGGCGCAAAGCCTATCTGCCGCTGTCTGCAGCGCGTCCGTGTAAGCCGACAGAAGCGTGGTCTTCGTGCGTTCATTCAGTTCGACGCGGGCGCGGTACATCTCAGATATCGAGTCCATGACTGCACGACAAGACTCCTCATCTACTTTGCCTGGAGCTGGGCGTGCGAAGTAAAATCCTTGCACGAAATCCGCATCGCACTCCATCGACAGAAGTGCTTCAGATTGCGTTTCCACGCCTTCGACCAGGACTAATGCGCCGGTTTCGTGCAATAGCGAGACTAGGCGCGACAACATGCGCGCAACGCGAGGTTCCCGAGCTGCCTGTGTGATGACACTGCGATCCAGCTTGACGATATCGGGTTGAAGTCGCCAGACCCGATCGATGTTCAAGTGACCTGCACCGAAGTCGTCGAGTGCTATCAGAAATCCCTGCCGCCGAAAGGAGACGATACCTTCGAGTAATCGCTCAAGATTCCCGTTCGGTGTTTCGAGAACTTCGAGAACCACACGTTCAGGCATCAATTGCAAGCGCGTTAGGGTGTCTTCGACGAGACGGCGATAGGCATCCGAGGTGATGAAACTGTCTGGCCGAGCATAGAGAAAGAGCTGTTGCTGTGCGTTCGCTACTTGCATGAAGTTGGACGCGTGCAGCAATTGAATACTCCGCTCGAGATCGTTCCAACGCCCTGGTGCGACGGGGCGGGTCAGTACCTTCAGAGGTGCAACTTCGTTGCCGAACGAATCGTATGCTCGGAGCAGGGCCTCATAGCCGATCGGAGTATGGTGTGAAAAGCAGAAAATCGGCTGGAAAGTGCTCGAAAGCGTCAAATCGCCGAATCGGGCGAAGGATGGCTGGAGCGTTGCATCGTTGCCAGAGAACAGCAGGAGGTCTGGAAGTCCCAATTGGATTCTCGCTAAGATGGCGTGTCGTGTTCCGCATCGATGGGGACGCCGTAGTAGTGAACTCTATCTTCGGTTAGTGCAAACGCATCACGTTTGCGCTTACTCTATTCATTGCAAGTCGCGACCAGCGATGCGTCGCGAGTCAACTGTTGACTTACGGAAAGTAATGCATCAATTGGAACTCGTTCGAGTTTCGGCGCGTTTTGTATCTTGCCCTTCCAACATGATGATCCCGTAGCAGGTCGATGGACTCCTTTTTTGGCTACTAGTCCTGTCCGATATCCCGGCCATCCCACGTTTGCATATTCGCCTATTGTTGCGTGTCCTGCTCAGGCGGGAACACGTGCCACATTCGATGATCGTGCCTGAAGAAAAAAAGTGCAACCGCGTATTCCGGTCGCGGTACTTCAGCGCGTACGGAACGCGTACATGGCGGCGACTGAGTAGGCCTATTCGAACCGGTATCGTAGAAAGCGAGCGCTAGCATGCTCTGACTATCCGATCAGTTGCACCGGAGACAGCGTGGTCGGCGTGTTTCGAATCTGAGTTGGTCGAAGTTACAGTTCAGACATCTTTGTACGAAAGGTGATTGCAAAGATATTGTTTGGCGCCCCTTCTTAGATCATCGCATCGTGGCTGTGGCTAATTCCGGTGCAGGTGCACCGTTTCAGACATCAGTCTGTAGTGCGACATGAATGTTCAATAAAAGATTGGCGGCATGAACTCTCCAAGATTTCATCCGCATAGCCGATGTATCGGATCAGATGCTCGACGCGTGTATGCAAGGGTTGTCGCAATCATGCTGACGTCCCATCGCCCATAGACGATTTCCCGCTAACACTTCTTTCGTCGATTGCGATCTGCCTGGCATGACAGTTGCTCTTGTTTGTTCCCGGAAAGAAAGGAGCGCAGTTCCAAAGATGGATTCTGTGCTTTTTATCCAATAGCTGAGGAGTCCATGAAACTCATTACCGCAATCATCAAGCCGTTCATGCTCGATGACGTACGCGAAGCCTTGTCGGCCATTGGCGTCTCAGGCATCACGGTGACGGAAGTCAAAGGCTTCGGTCGTCAGACGGGCCACACGGAGCTGTATCGCGGCGCTGAATACCTCGTCGATTTCCTGCCGAAGGTGAAGCTCGAGGCGGCAGTCTCCGAAGACATCGGCGACCAGACGATCGAGGCGATCGAACGCGCGGCACGCACCGGCAAGATCGGCGACGGCAAGATTTTCGTCGCGCCGTTTGAACAGGTGATTCGGATTCGCACCGGGGAGACCGGCGTGGACGCTCTGTAATACCAAAAGATAGCGACAAGAGGAAACGAAAGATGCGCAAATTAATGATGTCCTTGCTGATGGCCGGTTCGCTGCTCGCCGGCGGTCTCGGCGCCGCCCTCGCGGACGACGCTTCTACCCCCACCGTCACCTCGGCCGCTCCCGCGGCCGCCGCGGCGTCGGCACCGGCTGCTGACGCGTCCGCCGCGCCGGCCGCCAGCGCCGCAGCCGCACCTGATGCATCGGCCGCATCCGCTGCCGCCGCACCGGCCGCTCCGACCGCGCCGTTCTCGGTCGATTCGTCGAAGATCAATTCGGGCGACACCGCCTGGATGCTGACTTCCACCGCGCTCGTGCTGTTCATGACGATCCCGGGTCTGGCGCTGTTCTACGGCGGCATGGTCCGCAAGAAGAGCGTGCTCGCGATCCTGATGCAAAGCTTCGCGATCACCTGCCTCGTGTCGATCATCTGGGTCGTGGTGGGGTACAGCCTCGCCTTCACGCCGGGCGGTTCGTTCATCGGCGGCTTGTCACGCTTCTTCATGACGGGCATGAACTACATCCACGGTGACAAGGCCACGACGCTGACCGTCAGCCACCTCGCACCGACGATCCCGGAAACGGTCTACGTGGTCTATCAGATGACGTTCGCGATCATTACCCCGGCACTGATCACGGGCGCGTTTGCCGATCGCATGAAATTCTCGGCGATGCTGGTGTTCATGACGCTGTGGTCGATCATCGTCTACTCGCCGATCGCGCACATGGTCTGGGAACCGACCGGCTGGCTGGCTGCCGCGGGCATCCTCGACTTCGCGGGCGGCACGGTGGTGCACATCAACGCGGGTATCGCGGCGCTGGTCTGCGCGCTGGTGCTCGGCAAGCGTGTCGGCTACGGCAAGGAATCGATGGCGCCGCATAACCTGACGCTCACGCTGATCGGTGGCGCCATGCTGTGGGTAGGCTGGTTCGGCTTCAACGCGGGTTCGGCAGTGGCGGCAGACGGCCGTGCCGGTTTCGCCATGTTCGCAACGCAAGTGGCAACCGCAGCAGCAGCACTCGCATGGATGTTCGCCGAATGGGCAACCAAGGGTAAGCCGTCGGTGCTCGGTATCGTGTCGGGCGCCGTTGCAGGTCTGGTGGCGATTACGCCGGCTTCGGGCTTCGTCGGAATGACGGGGTCGCTGGTGATCGGCATCGCGGCAGGCGTGATCTGCTACTGGTCGGCAACGTGGCTTAAGCACAAGCTCGGTTACGACGATTCGCTCGACGCGTTCGGCGTGCACTGCATCGGCGGTATCGTGGGTGCGCTGCTGACTGGTGTGTTCGCGGTCAAGGACATCGGCGGCTCGGACGGCAGCGTGATCCTGCAGGCCAAGGGCGTGCTGATGACGCTGATATACAGCGGCGTGGTGAGCTTCATCCTCTTGAAGGCGATCGACATGGTGATGGGCCTGCGCGTGGCCGAAGAAGAGGAACGCGAGGGCTTGGACCTGGTGCTGCACGGTGAAGCAGTCGAATAACCAATAGACCAAGCGAGGGTCACCGCATATCCGCTTCGGAGAACCGGTGTCTTCCAGCCAGACCAGGCTGGAAGACACCGAACCCAGAATAACGCGCATCCAAACCATACTGACGGGATTCGCTCGGGGGGCATCGCCTTTGCCTGATGTCCGGGCGGCGCCATAACACGATTCCGCTGGATTGCGGCGGTGAGCAAGGCTTGGGACACGGCCGCTCAGTCATACTAAATCGCTTTGAATCCATGAAAAGGCGCAATTGGGAGCATGGTTTTGTATCGGTCGTTCTTTTGTGTCAGATCGCTTGTCTAACGATGTTCGCGTTTGCCGAGGATCTCATTCGGCAAAGTAAATGCGTGGGTGCGCTTTTCGGATTCAGCTTTCTGTTCGGTCTAATTCTCTCGCTCGGCTTCTACGCTATGTGGCGCGGGCGAAGCGACGAATTGAGTCTTTTCCGCTTTCTTCAGGCAGAGCCCGTCTATCTGGCGGTCGCGATCGCGACCGCCGGCGAGGCTGCGTCAATACTGCTGATGAAGTCAATTTGAGCGGAACCCGCGCAGATTTCGAGGAAACGCTCGCACCGCTCGGGGGAGTGCGTTCGGTCCACCTGGAAGCAGCGACGCGGCGAACATGCGGCATGCACTGCCGACTGACCTTATTCACTTCCGCTATTTGTTACCTCTCAAGGAGATCACGAAGATGAAAAAACTTTTGCCTGTGCTTGCACTTGGAGCATTTGCCGTATCCGCGCCATGCGCAAAGCAGCGTGACGCTCTACGGCCTCATCGATACTGGCCTCGTCTATACGAACAACCAATCTGGTCATAGCAATTGGCAAATGGGTACCAGCTCGACCCAGAACACCGTCTTCGGTCTCAAGGGCTCCGAGGATCTGGGGGGCGGGCTGCATGCGACCTTCAAGCTCGAACAGGGATTCAACCTGAACAACGGCGCGCAGGCCTTCCCGGGTGACGGATTCGGCTCACAGGCGTGGGTCGGGCTGCAGAGTGACCCGTATGGTACCGTGACCTTCGGCCGCCAGTTCGACGTGGTCAACGACCTGCTCGGACCACTTTCCGCAGAAAGCAATACGTGGGGTGGCAACATCGCTGCGCATCCGTTCGAGAACGACAACCTGGCTGCAGACTCGGTTGTCGTCAACAATACGGTCAAGTATGTGAGTCCGACCATTGCCGGCATCACGGGCGAAGCCATGTATTCGTTCAGCAACAAGGCGGGCGGATTCGCGAACAACCGCGTCTACGGCTTCAGCGCGTCGTATAGCCAGGGCCCTGTGAATCTGGCGGCCGGATACCTCCAGTTCAACAATCCCGGTGGCGGCGTGACCGGCACCAATCCGAGCGGGGCCATCGCGCAAGGAGATGGCAGCGCGAACTTTATCGCGCAGCGTCAACGTATCTGGGGCGCCGGCGGCAGCTACACGTTCGGCGCTGCCACCGTCGGCCTCGTCTGGAGCCATACGCAGATCGACGATATGGCGAGCGTGATCTCCCTGGGCTCCGGCAGCTACATGCCGCTGGGCGGGACCCTGCGCCTCGACAACTACGAAGTGAACGCGAAATATTCGCTCACTCCGGCGTTGTCCGTATCGGCCGCGTACACATTTACGGACGGGGCGTACTCGGACGGTGCGACAAACGCGACCCCAGCGTGGAATACGGTCATGCTCCAGACCGATTACTCGCTGAGCAAGCGCACCGACGTCTACCTCGAAGGTGTCTATCAGAACGTACATGGCGCGCCTGCGGGCTCCGTGCTCGGCGATGCGATGATCAACACGCTTTCTCCGTCGTCGACGGGCACTCAAGTGGCAGTCACCGTCGGGCTGCGGCACGCATTCTAAGTGCTCTGGCTTGCGCAAGACCGGCGATGCCCTGTGGCTGACTCCGGTCGGGACCGAGCCCCCGGTCGCGGGCAAGAAAGAGCGCTGCCGTTGGATGGTTCAAGGAAAAGCTCGGCATCCATAGCCCGAGCCGGGTATTCGGCGAGCTCGGGTAATCGTGCGATTCGTGCGAAATCTGGTGGTGGTCTCATGCAGAGCCGGTCGCAGCAAGGCTCTGCGGCCCTACGGCTTCGCGCAATGGAGACCGCGCCAAAGCGGGGGCTGAAGTCGGGCCTGCGAATATGGCTGAAGGGAAAGTTTATAGTGACTCGATGTACTCCGACCCTTCCGAAGCGACGTCCCTGCTCCAGTTGCGAATCAGTCTGCGCGGCGTCAGCCCGCCGGTCTTGCGGCGACTCCTGATTCCCGAGCGGATCACGGTTGCGCAACTGCACCATTTGATGCAGCTCGCCATGGGCTGGACCGACGAACACCTGCACCAGTTCATCATCCGCGGCTGGCGTTACGGCGGACATCGCGACGGCGCGTTGCAGTTCTTTGAGGGTCCAGACTCCTTGTCGCTAGCGGAGTTTGGCCTGCACGAACATGAGCGCTTTGCCTACGTCTACGACTTCACCGCGTGGTGGTTACATGACGTACGCGTCGAGCGGCGAATGCACAACCAGCGGCCGAAGACGGTACCGCGCTGCATCGCAGGCGCCGGGGGTTGCCCGCCAGAACACACCGGAGGTCCCGAGAGATACATGAAGGCCCTGGAAGAGCACGGCGAGTACGAGTTTCTCGAGTGGCTCGAGACGCTACGCGAAAACCGGATAGACCTGAACGATTTGCGTGTTGAGGCCGACGAATGGCTCTTCTGGCTGGATCGGCGTTTCGACCGTCGGGCGGCGAATGAACGGCTGCAGACGCTTGCGCGGTAAGCTGATCGCCCAGGCGACGTGCCGGGCAGGAGGCTGCCATGCAGATCAGCGTGCAGATTGTGGTTCAGACGGAAGTCGACGGGCAGGCGAGCGTCACGGAGATAGCCCGCTTCGAACGGGAAGGCTTCGATGCAGGCTCTCGGCTTGCATCTTGATGAGGCGAAGGCGCTGCTCGGCCGGCTGCAGCGTTCGATGATTGACGCCCAGGCCGCTGAAGCGATCGCTCGAATGAGCGTGTGTCCGGAGTGCGGTTCCCGTCTGACCGTCAAGGGCCACCATCGCTTGGTCTACCGCTCGGTGTTTGGCCGGCTATCGATCGACAGCCCGCGGTTCTACCAATGCCGGTGTTCCGGAAGCGGGCTCCGATCCGTCAGCCCGCTGGCCGGTTGCCTGCGTGAGCGGACGAGTCCCGAACTGCAGTATCTCGAGGCCAAGTTTGCCGCGTTGATGTCGTATGCGCTCACCGTCCGGGTACTGGAGGAGGTGTTACCGCTTGGGCATGTGCTGGCGGCCACCACGATCCGGAGGCGCGTCGCCACACTGGGCCATCGCCTTGAGAGCTCGAACGCAGCGATCGCCGTCGAGCAACGGCGGTCCGCAGATCTCACCGCGGGCCGATGCGCTATTCCGCAGCACAGTTCAGTACGCGCCGTGGGAATCGACGGCGGATACATCCGCCTGGCCGGACACAGCAGCCGGCAGGACGGCTGGTTCGAAGTCATCGTCGGAAAATCACTGCGCGACGACGGTCGCGGGCACAGCTTCGCTTACGTTCACACACTCGAGCACGAGCCCGCCGACCGCATGCTGGCGTTTCTTGCGCAGGAAGGCGTCGGCGCGGACCAGCCGGTAACTTTCCTGTCCGACGGCGGCGACACCGTGCGCCGCGCCCAGCGACTCGGTGGACAGGGGGCCGCCAGTCTGGGCATTCAGCATGAACGAATGGGGAGACCGACCCCGATAATTCTCGCAATAGATCTGCACAAGGCGGGCAGTCGCGTCGCTGACAGGAATCTGCCTGATCGAATGGATGGTGTTGATGCTGGGTTTCGAGTAGCGGCTATCGCCGTCCGTTTCTTCATACCCATTCTGTCGGACGTTCAACCAGTACCGTGTCCGATCAAGCTTGCGGTCATGGCTGCTCTTGATGGCATCCGCGGTCAGCAGCAACAGTTTCGCCTCGCCGTAGTCCCTGATGGAGCATCAACACGAACGCGATGAAGACCCGCCAGCGCGTATGAGAACGTCGGAACGGATTGGCATCCGAGTCCGGATCCAGTATCTGATAGAGACTTTCGACCACGCTGGCTGGCAGCGATCGAAGAGTCTCCGTACGGCCGCCTTGCCGTATGTGCAACTGGCGGTAAAGCGTCGAAAGCCGATGGATCCGCGCTTCAATCTGCTGCATGTTCGCGTCGCCAGACTTCGAAAGCCACGTGACCACCGACGTCACGAAACCCAGTCTGGTCCGCCACCGGTCCTCGTTGCCGCTGCTTGCGACAGGCTGGTTGCGCAAACTCACGAACCACGACTCGAGAATGTCGGCAAGCCGCGCTTCATCAAGACTGGAAAGCGCGTCATCGAGCGCATTTGCCTTGAACGATCGATCCGCGTGTTCGTACAGATTCTCGATGAACCGCAGTCGCATCGTCTGCGTCGACGTAGCCCACTGTGACGCAGCGATGACCAGCCAGACCGCGGCCCAGTATCGAGGAACATGATTGCTGTCGACCAGCAGAACGCCTTGGAGTGCTCGCGGCACCACGTCGGCACCGATCTGAACGAACATGGAAATCCCCGCAACAGAACGCGCTCGCAAAACCTACCATATGCGCATGTCACGGTTGCGGTATGTAACGTCGTGAGGCCATGCGCTGAGCAACGGCCCAGAACATACCAATGATGTTGCTAATTTCTTTTATGCAAAATCCCAAGATGGCGGAATAGAGAGGACTTCTTAGTTCTGTCGCGGCGCTCGTGGCAAGTGAATCGGTTGGTCGGGGCGGCGAAGCCCTGAGGATCAGTTTGACCGCGAGGACAGTTTTCAGAGCCGTCTTGCAGCGCCTTTTTGCCTTATTCAAAGCTTTCCATAAGGCCGACGAGTAGTGTTTGTACCGCTGCAGAGCGGATGGCCAACGTGATACTCAAAGAATGAAGTCATCAAAAACAGTCTATTAAGATAAGTATCCTTATCACAATAGCACTATCTTCGTGTCAAACTGGCACCTATGAAAACGCGCCTGACCTCGACACCGTCGCCCGAACCTCGACCCGTGGGTTTCCCGGCTGGGCGCCCGTGGCGGCACAGCGACTGCGCTTCGTCCTCGACTTCGGGTATGCGACGGGCCTGCGCGCGAGCGAACTGGTTGGCGCGACGCTCGGCGATATCGAGGTCGACGCGCGCGGCGACCATTGGCTCAAGGTCATCGGGAAAGGACGCAAGGCGGCCAGGGTCGCCTTGCCGCCGCTCGCCCGCACCGCGCTCGATCTTCACCTGGTCGAGCGCCGGCTACCCGTGACGCCCAGCCGCTGGCGCCCGGACACGCCGTTGATCGCGAGTCTCGCCGGGGACGGTGCGGTCCCCATCACCAGCGCGCGGCTCTGGAACGTGCTGCAGCGGTTCTTTGCCAGGGCCGCAGATCTCGTCGAAGCCGATAGCCCAGCGGTTGCACAAAAACTGCAGCAGGCGAGTCCTCACTGGATGCGCCATACCCATGCGACCCATGCGCTCGCGCACGGTGCCGAACTGACCATCGTGCGCGACAACCTTCGTCATGCCTCGATCTCGACGACGTCGATCTACCTGCATGGCGATGATGTCAAGCGGGCGCAGCAGATCGCAGGGGCGTTCGGAAGCAAATGATTACCGGGACGGCAATGGCGAGCGATGAGATCGACGGGGCCGACGGTCATTTACCCGTCCGGCTTGATCCGACCGAAAGCCCACGTCATTTCGGTGCAGGGGATTTTTCCGAGGAAGTCAGGCACCGCGGGCGATATACTGGAAAGGAGCGCCCAGCTTTTTTTCTCTCGTAACAGGCTCGATTTTCGAGCGTATTCCGAGAAAGGAAACATGGAACCCAAACGCGCCAAAGTCCTTACCCCCGCCAAATTTCGCCACGTCCTGCGAGTTACTGAGGCGACAAGCCGGTTTCCGGAGCGCGACACGCTGATCCTGCTGCTGGGTGTCACTTGCGGGATGCGAATCACCGAGATCGCACGTATCGAAGTCGGGGATGTCCTTGCCAAATCGGGAGTGCGTCGCGAAGAGGTCAGCTTGCGAAGCCCGATCACAAAGGGTTGTCGTCCTCGCTGTATCTACCTGTCACACGCGCGCACAATCGATGCGCTCGACCGCTATATCGAATGGCGCTACCAACGCGGCGCGGGCGCGGCTCTTGATCGGCGCGAGTATCGCGGCCTCATGCCTCGCACGCGGTTGATTCTCACGCAGAAAGGTGGCCCTTTCGAGCTAAGCGTTAAGCGCCGAGTCAACTTCGATGGCGAGACGGCCGAATATCTGGCGGCCGACAGCCTCCAAAGCTATGCCACCGGCCTGTACCGCTCGGCAGGCCTCGGGGTCGGCTATAGCAGTCAGAGTGGTCGAAGGACGTTTGCAAGCCGCCTGGTTGCGCAGGGCCACTCGCTCGACACGGTGCAGTTGCTGCTTGGGCATTCCCATCTGGACCACGTTTCCCCGTGTCTGCAGGTGACCCGGCGGGAACGATGGGAAGCTATCGCGGCATTCGACAGGATTCTTGATAAAGATTGATGCGTGGATGCCGTTAACTATCGTTGTGTGCGGATTCGACGTTCAACGCAGATTCATGCAATTCGCATAATTGGCTAAATAGACTATCGTGGCACGGAAATTACATCGAGCGAAGCATACCGGGACGGTTATGTTGCGGGTGTCTGACGGATCGAAAAAGATGAGCAAAGCACCCATACCTGAGCCAACTAATAGGGGAGATTCCGATGTCGAGCCGTTCGAGACTTATTTCGAACGCTGGCCGAACGAATATTCGCACGTGCCGTCTAGCGTCGTCGAGACATGGGTCTACCGTCATTGGCGCGACTTCCAGTGCTGGCTTCCGCTCCGCCCTCTCGATTGGGCGTACGAGCTCAAACAGATGAGCTCCAGCGAAATCCTAACTATTGGCCACGTGGGTACGTGGCCGGAAACACTCAAATATTGGGGCGACGATCTCTTTGAAGGGAGTTCCAGGCGCGCGACATGGCTTGGTCGCACAATGTTGGAGATGGGTACGACTCCGGCACCGATTATAGTTGCACGGGACGCGGGCCATTGCAGTCACCCGAGGGAAGCTAATGCGCCGTTTCAGGAGCCGTATCAGCTTATCGAAGGGCATATGAGACTTGCCTATCTGCAAAGCATGATTCGCCACGAACACCCGCAACTGCGTCCGTATCATGAAGTGTTTGTCGCCACACTGACGGCAGACATCGTTCTTGCGGACAGCCTCCAAGCAGATCGCTCGTCTTGCTCGATTGCAGTAGATTGAGCTGATGGGCAAGGACAGGACAAAAGGGGAAGAGGCAAATGACGAAACAACAAAACGTGGCCACCGATTGGACCGATATTGCCGTCACGATCGATGGGATTGAGGTAACGGGTTCATTTAGTGTCGATGGAACAGACTGGATGACCGTCAGGATGACCGGGGGCGGATCAAAGTCCGCAAATGGTGGTCCTGCCGCTGGAAGCGTTGCTCGCCTCATTCTGTGCGAACTGTATGCAGAAGCCAATCCAGCGAAGAAGTAGGAAAAGCAAATGTTGGTAGCGAAATCTAAGGTAGGCGCTACGGAGCGCAATGCAGAAAGGACAAGGACCGCGAAAGCGTCTGCCCTGACCATCGCGATGCTTGTCTGGCTCGCAGGCTGCGCTACTGACACAGGCTTTGTTCGGATCGGCCAAGATACCTACATGAAGTCAACGATGGGTACGTTCACGGATTTTTCGGGCGGAGCGGTCAAGGCCCGTCTCTACAAACAAGCATCAGAATTCTGTAATGAACAAGGGCGTGACATTTCCCCCTTGGAAAGTACATCTAAAGATTCCGGGATGGCGACCTATGCCTCAGCGGAAATCCAGTTTCGCTGCGTCGCGAAGTGACGGCTAATTCGAATAGGAAAAGCTGGTGCTGCCGGCGCAAAGGAGAGACACGTGATCATCAGGATCGAAGTTTCGGATGCGGAACTCGAAGAAATGGAATGCACCTCGCTCGACGAGTTTGAGGAACAGATCCGCAACCAACTCGATAACGGCGTCGTGACCAGCGACGGTGGTGCCGGTTCCGACTGGATGGCGGAGTACGAGCTCGAAGTCGTCAAAGTCGACTGACCAGAGGCTGGAGAAGATCGATACAAAAAAAACCAACCGGGAGCGCTTATGGATGACCTGCCAGATAAATTGCGGCGCAATGTTGTCGTACTGTCAGCCGCGATTGTTGCCATCAACATATTCGACCTGTCGTTCAAGCCAAGCGGCATGCTGCTTGGCTTCGCCGAAGTCGGCCACGTCACGCCGCTTAAGGCCTGGCTAGCGCTTTCAGCCGTGCTGGTCTACATGTTCCTGCGCTACTGGTTCTACGAGGACACAGATCAGGAACTGACGCTGCTCGCCCAAGAGTTCCAGAACCGCCGCTATGCCGCGATCAAGGGTTACCTTGAATACACGCTCGAGCGGTACCTCATATACAAGCGCGCCCCTTCCCGCCTGGCGAATTTCGATGGCTTTTCGGACGACCAATTGACGGAGCGCTTCGCCGACCGAGGACCGATCGCTCGGGCCACAGTGACCGCGAGTGTCGAGCTGGACAAAAATTCCCCATGGCAAGGAGAGGTCGGGTACTCATTCGAGCTCAAATGGGCCGACGGCAACCACTATCGCAGCAGCGGCGGTCAGCGTCTTGGGTTCGATCTGACGAGGCGCTTTGCGGTCTGGACTGTGCTCCGCTGCGCGTCATCGACAGCCATCTATTCGAAAAGCGCGGTCGACGTACTCGTGCCCATTGCCCTGGCTGCTGTCGCCGCAACAATCTGCCTCTATCAACTCGCGATGGCAGGACTGCAACCGTGACCGGAGGTTTCACCTTTCGCCTGCTACGATTCCATGGTGGATCGCTGTCGGTTACATGTTTGACGCCGGCGCGGCCACGAGCCGCATGCGTTAGCAAGGAAAAGATGCTTCGGACGTTGGGTCGTGAAACAGGGAAAATCAAACCATGTCTACGTTGACAGTAGCACTCGCGCTTCGGGCGGCGATCAACGTCCTTCGCGATTCGGCTGAATCGCGCAAGATGCCGAATGGTGATCCGCTGAATGAAGTGGTTGTGCAACTGCACTTCGATGCCGCAGAGACCCTGGAAGAGTCTTTGTCCGACCTTCTGGACCACGAGTAGGAAAAGAAAAGTGAGACTTTCTACCATTGGCTGCTGTTGCCTGCTATCGCTTCTCGCCGGATGTGCGATCGAGGGTGTGGGCTGGCAAGGTCACGTCGACGCGTACAACAACGCGGCAGCAGACGGCCGCGAGTATGCGTCGCTTCACAGGGAGACAAAGGACGCCACGTGGTATGCCGGATGGTGCAGCGCGATACGACCGCATTTCGCGCGAATGGGTGACGTGCGCGATCGGGTTGATCACTACTGCGCAGCGATGCAAGCCCAACCCGAAAGCGCCGAGGCGATTCGGATGGATCTCGTCGCAACGCTGAATGCAGGGACGTCATCGGCCACTACTTCGCGCGATTCCGCTTACTCGGCCTTTGGTGCGTCCACCCAATTGCAGCAGGCGAAGCAAGTTCATTGCACGACGACCCAGTTCGGCGACACCACTAGCACAGATTGCCGCTAGACGGCTAGGAAAAGCGACCCATGGGGCAATCGACTTCGGTAGACAGAGCTACGCGCGTAGGCGGGACCGCTACGCAGCCGGGAAGCGATGAGTCACGGATGTTGCTGAATTTGATCGTGCAGTTGACGAACTCACAAGCAGGAAAGGACGTCCCGGCGGGCTCGCCATGGATGAACGATGCGCAGGTCTTAGCGCTGAAGTTCTATTACCATCTCACGTCGCTGCACGTTTTGGTGCAGCCTGTCGAGGTGGTGATGCCACAAGGTACGGCATCCCACATCGACCATAGCTCCGTGTTGGTTCTGTCCCGCGCGGCGCTTGAAACGTTTCTGACTTTTGCACACGTTTTCGGGTGCAGCGAATCTGACCTGCGGGAATTTCGGCACATGGCGTGGCGTTGCGCGGGCCTACTGGACCGGCAGAAGCTGCAGGCGAGCGCACGCCTTCCTCAGAGCAAGCAAAGGCTCATAGACGAAGGGGCGAGTATCGAGACGCTACGCGCCGAGATGCAGGCGCACGCTCGTTGGGTGCAGTATTCCGAAAAGGAACGTGCGGCGTTCCTGAAGGGTGAATGGCGCGCAGGCCGGGGATGGACTGCAATTGGTGTCGAGGCCGGGTTTCATCCCGTGCATATTCGCGAGCTATATAGCTTTCTCTGCGGGTATTCCCACACGAGCTGGCTGAGCATCTTGCAGATCCGCGATGCACGCGAACTACCTCAGCAGGCCGCGATGACCGCGATGTCTGTAAGCAATGCGTGTGTGCTGATGAGCTTTTTCGCACTTCATTACGTTGCGCTCTTTCCGAACGCAGAGCGCGTCCTCGCCGCGTACCCGGAGGCATCCGTGTTGGTCCAGAAGTGGAATTTGCGTGCTGAGCGCGTGGCCAGCCACTATGAGCGCTAAAACGGAAATCCGCTCGCGTGTTTGCGCGTGGCACATAGGAAAAACCCCATGAATCCCATTGTCACAAGCGCGCTTTGTGCGCTCTTAGTTTTCGCCGGCGGCGTCGGCGGAATCGTCTTGCACCGTTTGTTGCCAGAGACCCACCAGACCATAGAAACCCGCGATGTCGTACGACTGGCCATCGGGATGCTATCGGTACTGGCGTCGCTCGTGCTTGGGCTGTTGATTTCGACGGCGAAGGCGTCGTCCGATAGCACCGACCATGATGTCCGTAGTTTTTCAGCTGATGTGATTCTGCTCAGCGAAACGTTGCGTGACTACGGGCAGACTGCGGCGATCCCGGCAGGGCTGCTGCGGGACTTTACGGTGCAAACGATCCGAGACATTTGGCCGACGGACGAGGCGCCTGCCGAGTTGGCAGACGAGCGGACAGGACAAACACTGGAACACGTCCGGGAACAGATTCGAGCATTGAAGCCGGTGGATGCGGGGCAACACTGGCTGCAGGATCAGGCACTGCAGAGCGTCACATCGTTGATTCGGCAGCGATGGCAACTAATCGAACACCAAGGGCCGAACATCCGCCCAATCGTCCTGATCGTACTCGTATCGTGGATTACGGTGATTTTCGCGAGCTTCGGATTCAATGCACCTCAGAATGCGACCGTAGTTACCGCGTTTATGGTCGGCGCATGCGCGATTGGAGGCGCTATCTTCTTGGTTCTAGCGATGGACAATCCATTTCACGGCCTCTTGAGAATATCATCGATCCCGATGCAGAATGCCCTTTTGCATGTGACGTCCTGGTCGAGATAAACAGGAAAGGCGCGACATGCAAAGAGGCGAGCATAGAGTAGTTAAAGGTGTCATTGTCGCCACGGTGGTGGTGCTCGTCGTGATGGGCATAACGGACGTCGAGACGTATTCTTGGTTGAAGTCGCTCGCGAGCAATGCGTACCACGCAGCGAACCGCGCGCGGCACATGTAATAGGTCGGGAAAGCGGCCAGGCCGCATGACAAGGAAAACATAATGATGAAGACGGGAAACGGGGCGGGACTGATCACGAGAGTTGTGATGCTCTCTGCTGCTGTTTTCATCGGCGGATGTGCTAGCACCCCTCCAACGAAGATCGGCGGAGATACCTACTATTCGTCAAAGACGAACACGGCAGGAATCTTCGGGGACGTGAGCGCGGTGAGCGGGAAGTTGATGGTTGAGGGCAATCAGTTTTGCGCTTCGATGGATAAAGAGTTCGAACTGGTGACGCAAACAACCACCTCCAATATTCCTGGCGTTCGGTTGGGCGGGGCGTCGATCACGTTCAGATGCGTCGTGCATGCCAACGACGTTCATATGCGCCCGGACAATGGAGTCACGACAACTACGACTCAATAGACCCGTCGCCGGATGGTTGTAAAGCGATAGGAAAAGCGCTCGCGCCGGTCGCGCCGGCCACACAGGAAAACGAGAGAGAGCATGGGACAAGCAAAACAACGCGGGGCGCGGGACCAGCGGATGGCGCAAGCCAAGCAGCGCGTCAACGATGCGCCGCGAATGACTGATCCGACCGACACGCTCAAAGCATTCCAGAACGCCCTACGTGATGGCTTATTTACGCCTGAGAGATGTGAGCTGGACCGCGAGCTTTTTGTCCATCTGGACCATCCCAACGGTAAGCCCCGCTTCACCTACGTGCGCTTAGAGGGCGAGACGGTCACGTCGCTTGGCGTCTTTGTCGTTGTCGAGCCGATCGAGGGTGTTGCGTGCTTCCATCTAGGTTATGCGGTGCCTCCCGTATATAGGGGGCACGGCTTTGCTTCAGACCTAGTTCTTGCCGCGATTGGTGAAATGCGACACGGTTTTGGTCGCGCAGGCGTGAAGAATTTTTGCATCGAAGCGGTCGTGGGCGCCGACAACGCTGCGTCGCAGCGGGTGGCCGAAAAGATCGGGTTCGGCGAGCCGAAGGAGATAACAGATCAGGTCCGCGGAAAACCGGCGCTTCAGTATGTGCTTCAGGTTAATACTTAAACCTATCGGTAGACGAACATGGCGCGCCAATATCGTTACGGCGACAAGGCAACCTGGGATATGGTCGGCGACGCGGTAATTGCGATGGGCCGGCCGGTCAGCACCGCAGAGGTGCGCGACTATCTTGTTGCTCAAGTCCCAGACTTTCGCACAAACAACCTGGGCCCGGATCTGTCCGTGCTATCGGTCAACTGCTACTCGCGGGCAAATCATGCCGTCAACACGAAACCTCGACTGACCGATACCGGCAACAAGTACGATCGTCTTGTCCGTATAGGTAAAGGCCGAGGGGTGAAATTCGCAGAATACAATCCGGCTGTTCATGGCGTGTGGGAGTTAGCCGACGTCGGCGACAAGAAACTTCGTCCGCGCCAGATAGCGACGCCGCAGGCCATCGAGTTAGACGAGGCGCGCAAAAACGCCACGAGCGACGGCGACTTCGACCTGACGGAGGATGCTAGGCGTCGCATCATGCGGACCTTGGTGCAGCGAGAAGGACAGCCTCAGTTTCGTCGCGCGTTGATCGACGAGTATGCCGGTGCATGTGCGATTTCAGGATGCAAGGTTGAAGCATTGCTCGAAGCCGCTCACATCATTCCCTACTTGGGCCCGCATACCAACGACGTCTCGAACGGTCTGCTGCTAAGAGCGGATTTGCATAAGCTCTTCGATCTGCATATGCTTCGCATCGACCCGCAGTTGCGTACCGTTCATCTGTGCGACGAACTCAAGGCGTCCGAATATGCCTGCTTCGAGGGGCGCCTTTTGGGTCCAACGAGGTCTCCAGACAAGGCACCGGCACCGGCATCGCTTCGGCACCACGAGGAACGTTGCACATGGACGTTGGTTGAATCGGCGGAAGAGTAACGGTAACTCCAATAGTCTCGGAAAAGGAATACAAATGGTAAGTCCTCAGCCTGGCCGTACATACATCATGGAGACGTCCGACGGGCGAACCATCATCTTCACGTTCGTGAACCTCGGTCACTACCGCGTGGATGAGAAAGACGTGTTCGCGCCGTCATTCAGTGACCTCGCAGCGCCGTACGCGATCAAAACTTGGCCTGTCGAGTACAACGGGTAGGAAAAGTCGCGCCCACGGTCGCGGCAAACAAAGGAGACGGGGATGCAGGGAACTATAGGTGCAATTGCGTTTATCGCATATTCGCTCGCGCTGTTTCGAGCTGGGAAGACTGATGGTACGGAGCAAGGCCCAATGAAAGCATGGGCGGTCGTTTTCGTGGCCGGGATCGTCTTCGGTGTCTGCGCCCTGCGTTCTTGAAATCGGAAAAGCTCACATGAAAGCCCCCGTCAAACAACGCGACAGGCATCAACACGGATCGGTAGTCGGCCGGGCAACCGGAAGGGCTGGCCTATATGCGATAGCGGCAAGCCTGTTCCTGACAGCTTGCACGGGACAGGTAGTACTGATGCCGCGAGACTCGGGCAAAACGTACTCCGGCGTGATGAAGAGCAACGGCATGGGTAGCGGCACGATTTCCGTCACGATCGAAAAAGTCGCCGACCGTCTCCCGCGCAAGGGTTTCAGGGGTCTTTTTACCCTTAACCGATGTTCGCGAGCGGTTTGTAGGGCGATCTGAGAGGTCGATTTTTTCGCCAGCGGATTGCAAACGACGTACAGCGACTTTTTCAACAGCATCCCTCGGGAAGCGGTCAGCCGGGAGGCGCTGGGTTAAGGGACACTTGTGGGTCGATCACAGGCAGTGGCATGAGGCACGGATCGGCCAACAAGCGCCATCCAGCTAGCGGTCGCGAACGTCCGAACCAGGACAGTTTCCGGACAATCAGGTCGGCACAAGGCAAACGACGGTTCGTTCGCGGAATTACGCGGTCTGCCTCAGTACCTGCAAGCAGACATGGCGGCTTTCGCGCCTGGTCGTCGCACCATCAGCAGGTAAAGGCTGTCGCTATCCTGTGGCCGACGACGTCCGTAAGTTCGCGCGTGACAGATATAGATCCTGCACCTTGGTCACGTACTCTGTCATCTCATCGGCGGCGGCCTGAACGTCGCCGCTCTTGAGCAATGCGATGAAGCGCCGCTTGGACGGCAATGCAAACAGATTCGGTTCGGGGCCGAGGCTGCGAACGAATTGCGCTGTGATTTGCAGGATCGCTTCCATGGTGATCGCAAGGATAGGATTTCTCGTCGCCCGTCCAAGGATCGCGTGAAACTCGAGTCCAATCGACGCACGCTCCGCGAAGTCGCCCGCGTCTTCGGCACGTTGCGTCGCTGCCAGGTTGGCCTCGAGGGCGGCCATATCTTCGCTGGTCAGGCGCGGCGCCGCCGCTTCCACGACGATTCGCTCGATCCGGACGCGCGCTTCGGTGAGTTGCTCTGGCGTGATACTGCCCAGGTGGTAGAGATCGAGCAAACTGGCGACCACCGCGCCTGAACCGCCGGCCACGATAAAGGCGCCTCCCGTCCCGCCTTTCTTCAGCTCCACAAGTCCAGCGATCTCGAGCGAGCGTAATGCCTCGCGCAACGTATTGCGGCTGACGTTGAACGTGCTCGACAGATCACGTTCCGACGGCAACCTGTCGCCGGCCTTCAGTTGTTTCGTCGAAACGAGTTGCCGGATCTGCTGCGCGATCTCGTCCGATGCCCGCTGCGGCTGGATCGGCGCGAAAGGCGAATGAGGGTTCGTCGTGCGATTGGTCGCATCCATCTGAAATATCTCCTTTGGTCCGATCTTCAGTCCATCCGGCCATGGCCGCAAGGGGGAGATCACTAGTTCGCTGCAATTGGGTCTTGGCCGCGACCCTCGGGTATGCACTGATGGCCTGTTGGATCGATGGTAGTACCATCGATCCAACGCTGCATGATATCAATCCTTTCGGGACGATCCAATGAACACGCGCAACGACATCGGTCCAATTCAACCGGACCTGATCAGGTCATCCGTTTCAGGAGGGTCGTCCACCTATCGATGGAGGGTGCTGGCGCTGGTCTGGGCCGCATTCGTGCTCAGTTGCGTCGATCGCTACGCGTGGGGGACGATTGCCGCGCCAGTGGGCCAGTCGCTCGGCATCTCGGTGGCGATGCTTGGCGCTTTCTCGACCGCGTTCTACTTCGGCTATGCCACGGCGAACCTCGCCGGTGGCCCTCTGGCCGATCTGGTTGGCGGCCGCACGGCGCTGCTGATGGCGATGCTTCCGCTCGGTGCGGCTACGTTCTGCTTCGGCTACGTGCACACGCTGGCGGCGGGAATCGCTGTGCAGATCCTGATGGGACTTGCGTCCGGCGCGGACTATTGCGCAGGGCTGAAGCTGGTTAATGCGTGGTTCGGACGCGATAAGGGACGCGCGATCGGCATCTTCGCCACCGCGACGTCGATCTCGATCGCGGCAGCGAACGCGGTCGTCCCGGCGCTGAGCACGCTTTATGGCTGGGCGAATGCCTTTCATGCACTCGGTATCGCGACGGCCGCAGTCGGTATCATCGCCTTCCTCGGAGCCGGCCGCGCGCCGAAGAATGTCTCCCGTGAACGCCTGACAGTTGCCCATCTGAAAGCGCTGTCATGCAACCGCGACTTCATCCTGTTGTCCGTGGCAGGTGGCGCGGGTCTGTGGGGTACGATCGGCTTCGTGTCCTGGGCCAATGCCCTGCTGACCAAGCACTTTGGCTTCGCGCCGGCGGTGGCCGGCAGCGTGCTGACCGTCGTGGGCGTCGCCGCATTCTTTTCGAAGCCGCTTATTGGCTGGGCGTCTGATCTGATGCCCCGTTACCGGCGCCATCTCGCGGTCGGTTGCCTGAGCACATTCGCGGTCGTGCTCCTCGTGTTCGGCTTTTGCAGCACGCTCACGCAGTTCTATCTCGTCGCGCCGCTTCTCGGAATCGCCGGCTACGGCTACCTCGCAATACTGATTGCCCAGATCACGAACGTGGCGGGCGCGACTTCGGCCGGCTCCGCTGCCGGCATCAGCAACGCGTTCTGGCAACTCGGTGGCGCGATCGCACCGATCGCTGTCGGCTATACGTTTGCCGGCACCGGCTCATTTCTCTATGCGCTGGTCGTGGTCGCAGTGGGGCCCGTAGTTGCCGCTGTGACACTGCTGTTCATGCGAAAGGACAACGCAGCTATGCCGCGCAGCGCAGCCGCAACTACAGCGCCGGATCATCGCGATTGATAAAACCACAACCCAAAATCCAAGGGACAAGGAGACAGCAATGAAGACGCGGAATCTGATCATGATGACCGGACTGGGAATGGTTGCGCTGCAAGTGCATGCGCAGTCGTCGGTCACGCTTTATGGGTTGATTGACGAGGGCCTGCTTTACAACACCAACTCGTCCGGCAAGCAGGTCGTGTCGCTGGCGAACAGCAATCTGGTCGGCAACCGTTGGGGTTTGAAGGGCAACGAGGATCTGGGTGGCGGCCTCTCTGCGATATTCGTGCTGGAAAACGGGTTCAACGTGACAACTGGCACCTTGGGTCAGGGTGGCGCGGAATTTGGCCGTCAGGCGTACGTGGGAATCGCCGGCAACTTCGGCAAGATCACGTTGGGCCGCCAATACGACCCGCTCGCCGAATACCTGTCGATCTATTCAGCCGCTGCGCCGTGGGCGAGCGTCTATGCAGCGCATCCCGCGGACCTGGATAACCTGAACGCTACGAAGCGAACTAACAACGCCATTAAATTCAGGAGTCCTGATTGGATGGGATTCAGTCTGTCGGCGATGTATGGCGTCGGCGGGATGGCCGGAAACGTGACGGGCAACAGCGTGTGGTCGGTCGCAGTCAATTACATCGGCGGTCCGTTGAGTGCGGGCGTGGCGATGGTCGTCGCGCGCGATCCGAATTACTCGTACTGGGGCACGAATCCCTCGGCAAACTCGGCCGCCTCGACGAGCGCGCTGAACATGGCCAGTCCGATCATCAGCGGATACGCGTCCGCACGGACGCAGCAGATCGTCGCGGGCGGCGGGACCTACAAGATCGGTAACGCCATGCTCGGTCTGGTTGTCAGCGATACGCGGCTCCAGGACATCGGATCAGAGTCAGGTCACGGCCTGAATCCGCGAGGGATACACGGTGGCGAGGCGGTATTCGACACGGCCGAATTCAGTTTCCTTTACCGGTTCACGCCTGCGCTGCAGGCGGGTATCGCATATCAGTTCACCACGACGAAATCGCCAGTCGATCAACCCAACGCGCGCTACAACCAACTCACCATTGGGACCGACTATTTGCTGTCGAAACGTACCGATCTCTACGCAGTCGCGACGTACCAGCGCGCGTCGGGGGTCGACTCGACCGGCAAAGCAGCGGTTGCCGCGCTCGCATCGCTTGGCTCGGTGTCGTCGGTTGGCAAGCAGGCCGTCGCGGTGCTGGGCATCCGGCATCGGTTCTGATGAGAAAAGTTCACCACGGCATTTCATCACACTACTGAGGAGCTCCCTGTGGAACTCAAAGTCACTGCATATGAAGTGGACACCGACGGCGTTGCGACCGTTCGCTTCAATCGTCCCGACCGAGGCAACTCGTGGACCACGCGCATGAACGCCGAGTACCGGCACATCATGGCATTGCTCGACGCCGATCCTGCCGTCAGGGTAGTTGTGCTCACCGGTGCAGGCAAACAGTTTTGCGTCGGCGCGGACTTCAAGGCACTAGATCTCTACGCCGGCGGCGACAAGGATTACATCGTCAGCGTGCGCCCAGACGATTTCGCGCAGCCGGGGCATGGTGTGCGCGATGAGTTCAATCACGAACTGGTGTGGCATTGGGGATTGAGAAAACCCGTGATCGCCGCGATCAATGGCGCGTGTGCGGGCATTGCCGTTGCAATCGCGGGATTTTGCGATCTGCGCTACGCGATCGAAGGCGCGAAGTTGACGACCGCGACCGCGCGTCTCGGACTTCCCGCCGAGTACGGCCTCGCATGGATTCTTCCGCGTTTGATGGGCGTCACGCATGCAGCGGACGTTTTGTTGACAGGGCGTATCTTCCTCGCCGAAGAAGCAAGGCACATGGGCTTTCTCAATGACGTGTTCAGTGTGGAAGAGTTCGATGCTCGCGTCAAAGCGATTGCGCGGACGATCGCCACGACGGTATCGCCACAGGCAGCACTGACGACAAAGCGTCAGCTCTACGGCGAATTGATGGAGCTGAACGTAGGCGAATGCATAGAGCAGTCGAAAGTGTTGATCAACGAGTTGATGCGCGGCGGCGACTATCGCGAAGGTGTCGAGGCGTTGCAACAGCGTCGTCTGCCGCGCTTTGACAGTCTTCCGGGGAGCCGGTCATGAACGCGATGACATCCGCGATCGAAAGCTCAACGATCCAGCGCTGGGGCACCGGCATCGTACGAGGCACCGTGAATCATCATCCCTGCCGGATGTACGACATCAGGCCGAAGTCGCTCTGCGAGTTGCTGATCGACGCGCAGCGCTGGGCGGATCGGACAATGCTCGTCCAGGGTGACAGGCGTTTGAGCGGGGCGCAGCACGTGGTTGCGGTGGCGCGCACGGCAAAGCTGCTACGAGCGCACGGCGCCAGAAGCGGCGACCGGATCATGTTGCTGGGCTTCAATCACATTGAATGGCTCGTTGCGTTCTGGGCAATCCAGTGCATCGGCGCCACGGCTGTCTTTGGCAATCGCTGGTGGAGCGATGAAGAGACGGCGGCGGCATTCACGTTGATCGAACCTTCTATCGTTTTGACGGACAGGCTTTCGTCAGACGCCAGCGAGCCAGCGCATGTGAGCTTTGAGACAGTGCGGCATGCCATTGACGACATCACTGATGTGCCGTTCGCTCCCGAATCTGTCGACGAGGACGCGCCGGCCGTGATCATTTTCACGTCAGGCACGACCGGCGTGGCAAAGGGCATTGTGATGTCACACCGGTCGGTGATTGCGAACATCCAGAATCTGCTGGTCCTCACTGGCCGTCTGCCATCGGCTTTGCCGGCGTCGCACGCAGGAACCGTCAGCCTGATGACGATGCCGTTGTTCCATCTCGCGGGCCTTCAGATTCAGATCATGAACCTGCTGTCAGGCGGCACGCTGGTTTTTCTTGAGGGCCGTTTCGATGCCCTCGAAGTCTTGCGGCTGATCGAGCGCGAACAGGTGCGCGCGTGGGGCAGCGTCCCCACGATGGTCTCGCGTGTTATTCACCATGACGACTTCGCGAAGTACGACACCGCGAGCATTGCGTCGATACCCATGGGTGGTGCGGCCATCCCGCACGAGCTACGAGCGGAAATCGCTCGCGCGTTTCCGAAGACGCAGAAGCGGGTCGGCAACATGTATGGCCTGACCGAAGCTGGCGGTGTGCTGGCCGCGGGGTCCGGAAAGGACCTGGACGAGCGACCGCAATGCGTCGGTAAGCCGTTGCCGACCGTCGAAGTGCGGATCAGCAATCCAAATCTGGATGGCGTCGGCGAGATTATGGCGCGCACACCGAGCGCAACCAGCGGGTTCGTCGGCGACCCGACGCCGATTGACGACGCCGACGGGTGGATCGCGACCGGCGATCTGGGACGCCTCGACGGCGATGGCTATCTATATGTGGTCGGCCGACAAAAGGACACCATTATCCGTGGCGGCGAGAACATCGCGAGCGTGCATGTCGAACGTTGCATCCGGACGCATCCCGACGTACTCGAAGCCGCCGTTGTGCCGCTGCCGCACGCGGATCTCGGTGAAGAGGTGGGGGCTGCAGTTGTGCTGCGCGATGGCGCGACCGTCAGTGCCGCCGACCTGACGCGTCACGCGGCGCAACACCTCGCCAAATTTGAAGTGCCCACGCGCTGGTGGTTGACGTACGACGCGCTGCCGACCAATGCATCCGGCAAGGTCGTGAAGCGCGACGTCGTGCAGCGCTGGCCCCGTGATGTCAGCTCGCTTTGACTCTCTTACGGAAAGACCATGAACGGCGTTCTTGATGGAATTCGTGTACTGGACCTGACGCAAATGGTGGCCGGCCCGTTGTGTACATTGCTGCTCGGCGATCTGGGGGCGGACGTGATCAAGGTCGAGCCGCCCGACGGCGACGCGAGCAGGCAGATTGGTGTGAATCGGGCGTGTGGCGAAAGCGATTATTTTCTGAGCCTCAACCGTAACAAGCGCAGCATCGTGCTGGATCTGAAGTCTGCGCAAGGCATCGACACCCTTAAGGCGCTTGCGAGCCATTCGGACATTGTCGTCGAGAATTTCAGGCCGGGAACGATGGAGAAACTCGGTATCGGCTACGACGTGCTATCTACCCTCAATCCGGGACTCGTCTACTGCGGCATGTCCGGATTCGGCAACGACGGACCCTATCGCGACCGGCCGGCGCTCGATCCGGTCATTCAGGCGATGTCCGGCGTAATGCAACTCACCGGCACGCCCGACAGTGGTCCGCTCAAAGCAGGTGTACTCATTTCCGACTTCGTGCCGCCTTTGTTTGGCACGATCGGCGTGATGGCGGCTTTGTACGCGCGCTCGTCGAGCGGGAAGGGGCAGCGCGTTGACGTATCGATGCTGGACGCAACGGTTTTTTCTATGATCCCTCGAGAGGGATTTTATTTCTCCACCGGACAGACTCCGGGTCGATTCGGCAACGCGCACTATCAGATATCGCCGTGGAATACATACAGAACGCGCGACGACAGGTACGTCATGGTGGTGGCTCACGCTGAAAAATTCTGGCGCTCGCTCGCGATAGCAGTGGGGCGACCGGATTTGTTGGAAGACCTGCGCTTCAAGTCGAACGGGGAACGGCTGGCACATCGGGAGGCGCTGGAAGCGGAACTGAGCGGTGCGTTTGCGGCTGATACGCTGGCCGGTTGGAGCGAGCGTCTGACGGAGGCTGGCGTCTTGTTTGCGCCAGTGCGCAATTTCGAAGAGGTGTTCGCTGATCCTGTCGTGCGCGATGGAATCGTGCAGTCAGTCCGGCATCCAACGGCAGGCGATGTGTCGGTACTCAGAAATCCGATCAAGATGTCGGCGAACAGCGTGGACATAAGACTGCCGCCGCCATTGCTCGGAGAGCACACCGAGCAGGTTATGCAGACACGCCTCACGCGCAACGTCCGGTAGCAGCCGGGTTGCGGACGTTGGGGGTTGCGGGGTCCACCGGCCGTAGTGGGATCAGAGACATTCGAACTGCACACCTCGCGGCCGCTTGGGGCGCGTAAATTTCCCTTTCTTGAGATGCCCTCAGATTGGCGACGTTCCGCTGACGGAAATTCGATAAAGTACTATTTGCCGAGCTAATCGGTAGCACACTTGGGTACGAATGTCTGCTGATCGGCGAGTTGCAGCCGGGCCGCTATGGATCGGCGGTCGGTCTCGACCTTCGCAGTCGGTGAGGAGGAGACAACCCCAATGCATTCCTGCGCACCAGGCACGCGCTCCTTGAAGCCTCCAGCTTTCAAGGAATGCTACCGGCGGGGATCGTGCAGCAACCTCGCGCCGGCAGCGGTTCATACGTCTTCAATGCGTGGTGACGACAAGAATCCCGCCATTCGGGAAAGCCGCGGCACCTGGCTGAAAGGGCACGTACGCCTGACCAGACGCGCCATCCACCGCGACCGAATGCACGCCGGTGCCCACTGGCAGCTGGTCGATGAGCGTACGCGTCGACGCGTCGACTACACCCAGTATCGGCGTAAAGCCGGAGGATGCCGCGGTGCCGGACGAGGTCTCATGGCGTGCCGGTAGAAAATAGCGGTTCGACACAGGATCGTACGTGATCTGATCGACTCCGCCGAACGGAAATTTCGCCAGTGTGGCACCCGTCGTGCGATCGAGGATCAACGTGATGAGCGGCTTCCCTGCGGGCGGATCGCAGCCCACCAGCATGTCGTTGTTCGGACCGAGATCGAGTCCCGTCGGCGCGCATGTGCCGAGCGGGAACACCTTGCTGACTGCCGGTGTGCCGGCGACCACCGAACTCGCGGCAATCACGTTCACCTCACCTTCCGGATTGGCCGGCGTGCCGTCGTTATTGACGATGAAGCTCTTCGATTTCGAGTCGTACACGCACGCTTCGAGACCAGACGACGTCGCGAACGTAAGCTTCGCGACGATCGCCTGCGTCTTCGTTGAAATGAAAGTCGCGAACGGAGGCGCCTCGCCCGGGCTCGAAAACATTACCAGGTTATCGTCCGGGTCATAACAGCCTTCGTCGACGCGGTGCCCCGCGGTGCTGATCGGGATGGTGCCGACGACCTGCTGCGCGGCGACGTCGACGATCTTCACCGCGTTGACGTCGCCGACATATATGGTGTTCGTGCCGGGAATCCCGACGAGCCCGTCCGGGCCGGAAGTATCGGATGTCGCGCCGACGCCGGTGAAGCCGCCCTTGATCTGTGCAATGAGCGTGTTGCTCTTCGTGTCGACGACGTCGACCGCCGCGTTGTTGCGGTCCGCAAGGAAGTACTTGCCGCTACCGGCGTAACTGATGTCGAAACTGAACGGCGGGGTTGCCGAATTGGGCACCGCGACGGTGGTCTTGATGGTCGGCGCAGTGGAGGTGACGTCCGAGCCTCCACCGCACGATGCGAGCAAAATCGATGCGCCAAGCGTTAACGCTAACAAAAGCTGTCTTTGCATTGTTGTCTCCGGAACAGGTCCGCACGTTCGATCCAGAACGGGAACCATTATTGGCTGCGAGATGGCGAGGCGAGGCCACGAATGGACGCCACGTCAGCAAGCACACTAGGACGAGCAATGCGGAATGTCGAAGACATAATTTTCAGCCGGCGCAAAAAGGCGCGCGGTCTTGCGCGCCAAGTGGAATATTTCGTTGCGTATTCAACCAGTTATATGATTACTCTCGATTTGGTAAATTCAGTTGATACATTTTGATTTTACTAACGGATTGTTGGCAGCTCGTATGGAACGCGAAAGCCTATGTGCGATCGATTTCTATCTGCGAACGTCGTCGCACGAACCGGCCGGCGACAGTCTCAGACCGGCGGCAAGTTCGGTCATTCAGCACTGGAGCGCGAATGGCTGCTCACCGCCGCAACCGAGACATTTCTCGCCGTTCGCAAGTACAAAAATCTGGACCACGTGCGAACTGCGCCAGAACTCAGTCAGCGTTTTCGATGAACCTAGTCGCCAACTGTTGGGGCGAACTTCTCGAAGTAGAAATTGACGGGGTTCAGTTTCTCAGCCGCCAGCCAGCTGCGAACCGCCTCGACCATGGGAGGCGGCCCGCACACGTAGATATCGACGTCCCCACCATTGATGTCGTCTTTCGTGATCTGTTGCGTCACATATCCACGCCGCGGTTGTGCGCTGGTCTCATCCACGACGGTAGTGATATAGCTGAAACCTGGAAGCTGTGTTGCCAGCTTATCGAGCCTATCTAGACCGACAAGATCGTCGTCACGATTGACTCCGTAAACAAGCCGGACCGACGGCAGGTCATTGCGTTCCAAGCTCGCCATATACTGCAGCATCGACAGAAACGGAGCCAGTCCGGTGCCACCTGCGAGCATTAGGATCGGGCGTACTGGCTCCCGGAGGTAGAACGCGCCGTATGGCCCGTCAAACGCAAACGTTTCGGTGATCGTCGCTTGGTCCCGGAGGTATCCGCTCATTTTCCCGTTCGGCACGTCACGAACCAGAAAGGTCGCATGGCTACTTCCAGGCATGGAGCTGTACGAATATGCACGTGACTCCGTGGTCCCCGGAATACGGAGCTGCGCGTACTGCCCCGGTAGAAAATCCACCTTTGAGGAAGGATCAATTGCCAGCGTGAACTGCAGCGTGGACGAGCTACCACGGTCGATCTCCGTTAGCTGGCCCGTCATGGTCGATTTCTTGACCTGGCATGCCGAAGACGACGCGAGGATCCGTATCACGCAGTCAGTGCGCGCCCGCATCTGGCAAGGGAGCACAAAACCCTCGCGTGCCTCATCGGCGCTGAGGGCGTCCTCGATATAGTCGCCGCCGTCATACTCCCCGCGCTCACAGAGACCCTTACAGGTCCCACACACTCCGTTTCTGCAATCGAGGGGGATACTGATGCCTTGCTGGTATGCGGCGTCGGCTACAGTTTCGTTTTCAGACGACGTGATGAAATATGTAACATCGTCCTCGAACCGCAAAGCAATTGAGTGAAACATGATAAGCGCCTACCCACAAAAATCACACGTGATACACGTCGATAACCTGGTGAATCAGGTCATTCTTCAGCACCACCTTCTTGTTCAGGATTGACAGTCCGGAGCTGCTGACCTTCAAGGTGTAGAACGAGGTTCCGAAGTAGTGATCGAGCAACTTGAAGCGATAATTCATCGTGTGCCAGTTAAAGCGCGCTTCGATCTGTCCTTCAGCTCGTTCAAGGATCTCGACGTTGGCGATGTTGTGAGTAGTGCGAGGTTCAGGAGTGCTGGCACCTGAGCGCTCTGACCTGAGCCGGAAAACACGGTCTTCAAGTCCCATGCGATCAGGATAGTAGATCAGCGACACATGCTTCCGCGGGTTGTCGACGAGCGTATCGGCATCATCCCAGCACGGCATCCAGAACACCGCCTTCGGGTCATAGCACTCAAGCCATTCGTCCCAGCTGCGGTCGTCGAGAAGACGAGCTTCGCGAAAGATGAACGCGCAAACGTCCAAGTATGAGCTTTCTAATGAAGTCATTGTGCGACCTCAACTGGCTGAACTTTAAACACTTTCGGTTCACCCTCAATGCCGCGGAGCATCGTTTCGGCCCAATACGTGTGCTGCAGCACGAACAATCCTTCATCTTCCATTCGCGCACCGCTCATGAGTGGTGCAAGACCGAGGCGACGCGCGTTATCGTCGGGTCCACTAATCCAGCGTGGTGCGCCCCTGCTCAGGTCATTCCACTCAGCTGCGCTACCCCTGTAGCCGCTTTGACATGCGCGGAACTCCTCGAGATCGTCAGGCGTTCCCATGCCGCTGACGTTGAAGAAATCCTCGTATTGACGGATTCGTGCATTGCGGACCTCCTCACTCTCGTCGCGCGGTGCGAAGCAGTAGATGGTGACTTCGGTCTTGTCGACCGAGATCGGACGGACGACCCGAATTTGAGTGGAGATCTGATCCATCACGTACAAATTCGGATAGATACACAGGTTGCGCGTCTGGTTGACGATGGCGTCGGCCACCTCTTCACCAACACGTGCCTTCAACTCTTCGCGTCTGGCGAACACGGGCCGAACTTCCGGATTGGGGAGCCGCGTCCAAAGAAGCATGTGCCCGTGTTCGAATGTGTAGGTGCCACCGACGTTTTTTTTCGACCAGGTGGTGACGTCAACGGTGCGAATCGTGTCGCTCGAACGATCTCGGCGCCCGATCGTAGCGACGTAGTTCCAGTGCACCGAGCCGACGTGGTATCCGTCGCCGCCGTTTTCGACCTGCAGTTTCCAGTTTCCGTCATAGATGTACGAAGAACTTCCCCGCAGCACTTCAAGCTCGCCGGGCGTCTGGTCGATGACCTGATCGAGTATGGCCTTGCTGCCTCCCAGGTGCTCCTCGATGGGGCATGCGTCCGGATTCATCGAGCCGAACAGAAAGCCGCGATAGTTCGCGAACGATGGAACACGCGTAAGATCGTGCGAGCCGTCAACGTTAAAGCCTTCCGGATAGTTGTCATCCTGACCATCTTTGACCTTGAGCAGCTTGCCGGTGTTGCTGAATGTCCAACCATGGAACTGGCAGGTGAACGTGCTTCTGTTGCCCTGTTTGCGACGGCACAGCTCTGCGCCTCGATGCGCGCACGCGTTGATCACAGCGCTCAGATTTCCCGCCTTGTCACGCGTGACGATGACGGGTTGTCGACCGATGTTTGAGACGAGATAGTCGTTGGGATTTGCCACCTGACTTTCGTGGGCGAGAAATACCCAGTTCTGCTCGAATATGTACTTCATTTCATAGTCGAACAGAACCGCATCGGTGAAGATATCGCGGCGGCATCGGAAATTCCCGGCGATCGGGTCGTTCTGCACAGCGTTGGAAATCAATTGACGCAAGACACTCGTGCCCGTGCCTCCAATGAGTGGGGTACTCATGGTTTGCTCCTCCAAGAATTGTGGTGTTACCCATTCTTATCGAGGATGAGCCCCGGCAATATCCGCGCCATGCACACTTGCTGTCCACTTTCTGCACGTCCAACAGTGGACAGCCGGTTTAAACAGCTATCGGGAGCGACTGAGGGTTTGCGATGGCAACTCGCCGAAGCGGGCCTTATAGACTGCCGAGAAACGGCCAAGATGCGAGAAACCGTATCGCATCGCGATATCGGTCACATTGTCTGAGGGACGGGCACGCCGGAGATCGGCGCGGACGCGTCCAAGCTTGAGGCTTTGAATGAAATCGCGAGGACTTTCCTGAGCGTGGATCTTGAACAGCACATAAAGCTTTCTCAGGCTGACATTTGCCAAACTTGCAATCTCTTCGAGAGTAATGTTCTCTTGCAGATTCGCAAGGATATAGTCCTTTATCTTGCTGAATACCTGACTATCTCCCGGCGAGCGCGCATCAACCGTATTCGTTTCAAGCTGAGAAAGGAGCTTGCGTAAGAGGATCTGGGCATAGTGTTGCTGTATTGTCGGAGTGCACGTCGTGTTTTCGGCTTCCTCGCACATCAGTGAGAGCAAGCCAGCAAGTCCGTCAACGGATGACAGCGCATGCACCGGCCTTAGGAAACGAATACCGTCATGCGGCCAGCTTTGGCGCTCCTCGAAGCGCATCGCCTCCAGCGCTTCTACAGGAAGCGTGACTATCAGTTTTTCACAGTCGTTGGAGTACCGAACACGTATTGGGTCAGATGGATTAACCAGAAGAAATTCGCCCGGTCTGAACTGATGTCGGCTCTCTGTTCCTGTCCAGGCAAAAGTGCCCCTAAGCAGGACTTGAAGCTGGTAGGAATCAACGAGCGCTTCGGTCGTGATGTCGACCTGATTTCCATAGCTGATATCACAAAGCCCGATGTCCGAGAATTTGCGGAAAAGCAGCCTGGCATGTGCAGTCGTAGCGGACGTTAGCTGGATCGAATGTCGGCCAACAAAGGCGTTGACGTACGCCGAAACGTCTCGCGGGTCGGCGCTATCGAAAATCGAACTTTTTGTTGATAGATGAATAGACTGCAGGAGCGCTGCCATGTGACCCTATCTGTATGGAGGATGATCTGCTTGACACTGACTTAGCTACAGGACGCCATGTTTTGTACATTCGGGTAAACGCAAGTATGTGGGGTGTGCCAGATGAGGATATGTCTATGTCGCACGCTACCCAGAGCTTTGCGGCCATGGCAGTTAGCCCTTTCGAGGTCATCTTAACTGACCTGACCAATAGGTAATCCGGACTTTGTCGGACAGATTCCCGGCACCATCATGTAGGCATCAAAGATGGTGGCCGCAGGCGAAGTTGCAATTCCAGTGGCCGAGACATATAGGTTTTGAGGAAATCGGCGCCGCAATCTCCCATCACGTGCGAGGCGGAAAAGTTCTTCTGAAAGCCGGAGACTAGGCGCAGCGTGCCAGGCCCCGGCCGGCCTGGAACAAAGGAACTCGTCGCCATTCCTTCTCTAAGCAAATGAAGTATGACCACTTCTCATCTGAACAGAGGTAACGGCCCTGGCTCGTAACGGCCCAGGCTCGAAGATCCGCTCCGGCCTAGGATTTGTCGATAGACTCGAAGGAATGAATGACCCTTGTATCTCTCGGAAGCCGCCGCTGACGTGGCACGGGTCCAACGGCGGTTGAGGGTCGAAGGACTAAACCGCTCGCGCGGTAGGGGCTACGGTCTGACGCTGGAGGT
>NZ_JALQCK010000034.1:0-106568 GCF_030464835.1 Paraburkholderia sp. WS6 | reverse complement strand
AATCCGTGTTCTCGCACATTCCGCGTTAGTGACAAAGGACTCATCAGCTCCCACTTCGCACTACGTGCGTCGCGGACGGGTATGCATGGGAAACCATGGGCTTCGGTTGAGGTATGTGGGGGCCATCGGCTTCGCCTCGGCGACGCGCCTCCTCACTTATGAGCGAACTCCACTTCAAATGAAATTTCGACCAGTCCCACTTACACTCGCAGCGGCCATGCAATGACGAGTCACGGCGCCGGGCAAAACGCAAGAGCTCGAGCCCAAAAGCCCAAACGCGAGAGCACAAATGCAAGAGCACAAACGTGTGGGCGCGTGTGAGCTAAAACGTAGCGGGTGGTTTTGAGAAGTACTCTTCGGCGCGCGTAGCGCCGCCGGAAGTATGACGCCCTTGTCACTGGCGCATGCAGGTGCACGAACCCAGATTCCAGATGCACCACTACCCGTAGCAGACCACGGTGCCCACTTAGCAGTAGCGGTTTGAGCTGCTTTCTTTTGCCTACTTTTCTTTGCAGCCGGCAAAGAAAAGCAGGTGCCGCCCCGCACAGGGGCAACGCTAATAGACCACTAACAATTCAAGGAAAGGCACTAAAGCCAGATCAAGGAAAGGCCAACACCCTAGGACCACTGACAAAAAGCGCCGCACAGGCAAAAAAACGCCATTTTCAACCCGCACGCCCCCTACTGCGCCGCCAAGTCTCCGACGGCAATTCCTCAAACTGCCCCCGATACTCGTTCGAGAAATTCCCAAAATGCCAAAACCCCCACCGCGTAGCGACTTCAGTCACCGAAGCAGAACCTCGCAACTCACGCCGCACGTGATCGAGCCGAACAGCCCGTATATACGCTGAAGGATTCACCCCAAGCGTATCCTCAAACGCATACTGCAAAGTGCGCCGACTCGCGCGAAACCGAGCACATAGCTCGGCCACTGACAGCGGGCAATCCGGCGACTCTTCCACCAGCTCACGAACGCTGCGCACAAGTTGCCAGTTCCGCGCGGTACGCGCTTCGACATTCCCATGTGGATCCGCATCCCGCACTCCTTGCAATACCTCGGCAAGACCAAATATCACCGACTTCTCGAACGCCGCCGCCACGCCGCCATCATCGAGCAACGTCGGCGTCGCAGCCACGGCGTCAAGCAATTGCTTCAGCACCTCGCGAAAGCCCTGCAAGCGGACAGGATCGACATTCAACACACCAGGCCTCGCGCCCAGCCGCAACCCAATTTCATCGAGCTGCGAGCGCAGTAAGCGATCGCCAATCGCGCCAGGTTCGATCTCCAGATTCACCACCAGATGCGTGTCAGGCGATAAAAACTCGAACCCGCCATCGCCGGAAAACACATGCAGGCCGTCACGGTGACTCGTCTGCCCGCACAGCAGCGCATGCCCTTCGAGTTGAAATGGAACGCCCACGGCGAGCTTGGACCGCGCCACCTGGCCGCGTTGATAGACCGTGCGGTTCAGCCGCTCCACCAACACCCGCACGCCGCCCGCGGCGAACGAACTCACCGAGCCGTCGAAGGCGCCGCGCGAAATCTGGCAATAGCTTTGGTTCCACGCGTCGAGCAACATCGCCTGCTCGTCGATGTTCCGGCAACAGCGAATCTCGACGGCGCTGCTTGTCTGATTGACCGGCTGCATAGCTTCTCCCGATTCTACTGGCGCTCCCCGAAAAGCCTCGTGCCGGTCAGTGTATGCGAAAAAAAATTTACGTCGCAGTGTTGGAGCGACCCATCCGGGCCACTCATGCGGCTTCCTGCGCCATGTCCGCGCAGGTCACGAACACGGCGACCGCCAGATACGGCAAGCATTCAGGTCCAGATGTAATGCATTTGTCAGAAATCCGGATTTTTACGGGATTTTTACGTTTTTGCCAATTTTGGATAGTCGCCGCTTTTTGCCGCCCCTACTTTGTGCACAACGCAATGCAACACAACGCACTGGACACTGGAACGGGAGTCACGCATGAGCAGATCGGCAGGCAGGCTGGGAGGCAAGATCGCAATCGTGTCAGGCGGCGCGACCGGCGCGGGCGGCGCGGCGTCGCTGCTATTCGCGCAGGAGGGCGCGCAGGTCGCCGTAGTCGATATCAATACCGATGCGGGCGAGGAAGTCGTGACGCGAATCCGCGCGGCAGGTGGCACAGCCGAACTGTTTGCCGCCGATGTATCGAAGCGCGCAGCCGTGGACGCCGCCGTGGCAAACATCATGGCGCGCTTCGGCCGGATCGACGTGCTGTTCAACCACGCCGGCAGCATCGTCGTGAAGCCGTTCGTCGATACCACCGACGAAGATTACGACTGGCTCATGAACGTCAACGTGAAAAGCATGTTCATGATGACCCGCGCGGTGCTGCCCCACATGCTCGCCGCGGGCGGCGGTTCGATCGTGTGCACCGCGTCGATCTCGTCGGTCGCGGCCACGCCGCTCGAAGTGCTGTACTGCACGACCAAAGGCGCGTGCGCCATGTTCGCGCGTTCGATTGCCGTCGAGTATCGCGACCGTGGCATTCGCTGCAACGCCGTATGCCCCGGTTTCATCGATACGCCGCATGGGCGCCGCGAAATTAGCGCGCTCGCGAAGTATGGCTTCGATGCGAGCGAAGCGGCGCTGTCGGTGCAGCAGGGCCGTCTGTGCGCGCCGGAAGAAGTCGCGCGCGCTGCGCTCTTTCTCGCCAGCGACGACGCCAGTTTCGTCAACGGCGCACATCTGTACGTGGATAACTGCTTTACGGCTGCGTGAGCCGGTCCTTCGTCGCGCGGTCACGCCAGTTTGCCGCTTCGTCATAACCCTGTTCAAAGGATCGCGTCATGGACATCAACACGGCCGTGCCGTCGGCGGACCCCGCCGACAACGACGTCAAGCTGTTGCACAAGATGGGCTACGCGCAGGAACTGTCCCGGCGCATGGGGGCGTTCTCGAACTTCGCGGTGTCGTTCTCGCTGATCTGCATTCTGTCGGGCGGCATCACGTCGTTCCAGATGGGCTTGTCGGCGGCGGGCGGGGCCTCGATCGGACTCGGCTGGCCGCTCGGCTCGCTGTTCGCGTTGGTCGTGGCGGCGGCGATGGCGCAGATCGCGTCGTCGTATCCGACTGCCGGTGGCCTCTATCACTGGAGTTCGATTCTCGGCGGCAAAATGTGGGGCTGGCTCACTGCGTGGCTGAATCTGCTCGGTCTCGTGTTCGTGGTCGCCGCGATCAACTACGGCACCTATGATCCGTTCTTTCGCACGTTGATCGCGCCGATGTTCGGTGTAAGTCCCGATTCGCTCGGCTGGTGGCAGCAGACGCTCTTTCTGACGGTGATCACCGCTTCGCAAGCATTCCTGAATCATCGCGGCATTCGCATCACCAGCAAGATCACGGACCTGTCGGGTTATCTGATCTTCGTGGTGACGGTCATGCTGGTGGTGTCCCTGCTGGTGTATTCGCCGGTCAAGATCGATCTGTCGCGGCTCTATACGTTCACCAACTTCACGGGTATCGATGGCGGCGCATGGCCGAAGCAGACCATCGCCATGGCGTTTCTGTCCGGCCTGCTGCTGACCGCTTATACGATCACGGGCTTCGACGCTTCTGCGCACACCTCGGAGGAGACGCATCAGGCAGCGCGCAATGTGCCGCGCGGCATTGTCGGCTCCGTGTTCTGGTCGACCACCTTCGGCTACGTGATGGTGTGCGCGTTCGTGCTGGTGATGCCGGATATCACTGCGGGGGTGAAGCAGGGCACCGGGTTCTTCGAAGCGATTCTTGCGCCGATTCCGGGACCGCTGCGCATCCTGATCGAATTGCTGATGTTCTTCATCAACTACGTATGCGGTCTCGCAGCCGTTACGTCGACCTCGCGCATGATGTTCGCGTTTGCCCGCGACGGTGGCTTGCCCGGCTCGAAGTGGCTGCGCAAGGTGAATGCGGCACACCGCACGCCGGGCGCTGCGATCTGGACCTCGGCAGTGCTGGCGATCGTGGTGACGTTGTACGGTGATGCGTTCACGGTGCTGAGCGCGGGAAGCGCGGTGTTCCTGTTCATCTCTTACGCGATGCCGATTGCAGCCGGTATTTTCGCCGAAGGGCGCACGTGGAAGGAAAAAGGGCCGTTCCAGTTGGGCATGCTGTCGAAGCCGTTCGCGGTGGCGGCGGTGTTCGGCGCGCTCGTGCTCGCCTATGTCGGCATGCAGCCGCCTAATCAGAAAGTGGTGTACGTGATTGTCGGTTTGCTCGCGATACTGCTGGCGATCTGGTACGGCGCGGGTGTGCGCAAGAGCTTTGCGGGCCCGCCGATCGGCAAGGTGTCGAAGGAGCGCGAGCAAGAGTTGAGCGGGATGGAGGGGCGACTGGGGGAAAGCTGAAGGAAGGCTGAAGCTCTGCGAGTGCGCGGCCAGACGCCGCTACCCATGTCTGAAAAAAATAACGTCAGCCGGCCCTGAAGCCGGCTGACGTTTTTATTACATCTACCGCATGATGAGGCGGTTGCTAATTAGATACCGACGTATCCCACCGGCACCGTCGCGTTGGATTTGGCAACCGACGCGTTGTTTGACACCACATACACCGGCGATTCGGTCAGGTTGAGCGTGAGCGTACCGTTGCTGTAATTCGCGCTCGACGCATTGCCCATCATGTCGACCACCTTCACCGTGCCGCTCGTGCCCGGCGCATCCACCGTGAGGCTATACGGCACGCTATAGCTCGAGCTGAAGCCCACGCTGGCGTCCCACACGCTATTGTTGTGCGCCCACAAGGCGGTGATCACCGCGCCATTGCCCACCTGCTGGAACGCGTAGGCGTAGACGCCGGTCGGCGTGCCGTTCACCGCTCCGAGCGTGTGCGTGCCATCGAGCGTGTGCGTCATCGCGCTGATCGCCATCGCAACCGGCTTCGGACTGATGTTCGTCGCGCCGAATGCGCCTTGCGCGTCGTTCAGGTCGAAGAACGTGCCGTAGCCGACTTCGCCCGGATAGTCCGCACCGTAGAACACGTAGGTCTGATCCGCGCCTTCACCCAGCGTGATGATGTGCATGCGTGCCGCGACCGCCGCTTGCGCGTACAGCACGTTCGCGCTCGGATAGTTCGGACCGTACGAGGTGCCGAGGTCGTAGCTGATGCCGGCTTCCGTCGAGAACAGCTTCATGCCCGTTCGGTAGTCGGTGGCCATTTCAGAGCGCAGAGCGCGCATCTGGCCGCGCAGCGAACCTGAGGCGGTCGACGGGTCACTGTCGTAGCGCTCCGGCGGATGCGACGGCGAAGTGCCCGCGTCGTAGTAGCCGTGCGTTGACACCGCGTCGATGTATTTGCCGAAGCCGAGCGGCGCGAGGCGCTTCAGACGCGTCGTGGTCAGGCTCGGGAACGCGTCGGCCGGGCCCATCACCACCGCGCTCGAATCGGTCGAATGGATGCCTTGATAGACGGACTGATACAGCGCGATGAAGTTGGCGTCGGTGTCGGTCCAGAACTGGTTGGGCTCCCACGTCACCTGATAGTAGTTCGCCGACTGGGTCGGGAAGTACGCCGCGCGAATCGCGCTCGATTCCGTGCCGACGCGGCTCATGTAGCTCTGGTAATACGAAAGGCTGCTCGGCACGCTCGTGTCGTCCTGGAACGCACCGGTGCTGCTCGCCCAGGCGGGGATGCCGTCAAGACGGATCAGGCGCATCACGTTGCCGGTCTTGTAGAACGGATCGAGATTGTTCGCTGACGGATTGAAGGTGTTTGCTCCGTTCGGCTCCATCGTCGAGAGCTGGCGGTCGTCGATCGTCGACGAGATGCCGAGGTCGGCCAGCAGGGCGCCGTTGTCGTTCGCGCCCTGCATGCCGAAACGGTGCTGTTCCTGATGCGCGTAGGTGACCGCAGGCACGACCTGGGACAGGTTCGGCAGCACACCGAAGGTCGCGATGCCGACCGGACGCGTGCCGGCCTGTGGCAGTTGACCGCCGTTCTGCGCCAGCGTGCCCGTTGCGGCGAAATAGCCGGCGAGCGTCGAGGTGCAGCTGAGCGTGATGGTCTTCGAACCGCTCGGGACGGCGGTGCTGCCGCTCGCCGCCACTCGGCCGATGGTGTCCGTGACGGCCCAGTTCAGCGTGTCGGCGTTCGGTACGTTGGTGCTGAAGGCGAGCTGGAACGCGCTGCCGGAAGCGAAGATGCGTGTGCCATCCGCGCTGGGCGTGTCGGCGGAAATGGTGGCGCTGCCGGAGCCCGCCGAGACGGCCGGCGACGTGCAACTGAGTGTCGCGACGGTGTTGCCCGCGCCGTTCACCGTGGCGGTGCCGCCGGTGCTGCTGTTGCCGGCCGCAGTCGAGTTGGACGAGCCGGAGCTGCCGTTGAGCTGGGTTGTCGCGTTGTTGCTGGCGCCGTTACCGCCGCCGCCACCGCAGCCCGCTAGCGCGAGAGAAAGTGTCGAGAGTAGGAGTAGTTGTGATTTCATCAATCTCTAACCAATGCGTTTTCTGAACATTCGTTGGGCTCTTCGCGCAAAGCGCGTTGGGAGACGGAACGAACATCGGGGTTCAATTGCAAGCCAGCCGATAACCGAGGCTTCGACACTGGCCGTCCTGGATGCGCAAACCATTCGTTCGCGCGAAGGTGTGATGCCTTCCCGGGTTGTCGGCCCCGAACGCATTTCTCTGCAGAGAAATTCTTATCGTACGAATCCATGCCACTCGTCATGGCGGATCTGGCGGAATCGGACGACCGGGGAAGGTGTGACGAAAACAACGAACGTCTTGAGGAACAGCGCAATCCACATCGAAGTGCTTGAGTCCATCGCGCCATTCGATGAACTTTTTACTGTCCTGTAAGCAAGAAAGGCTCTGATGGGAAGAATCGACAGCAACAATACGCATTAGTATGTTTAAAAGAAGTAACGAGTCGTTACGTATGAACATTGATGCAGTACTAATTGCATTGATCGCATCAAAAAATACGTACGAGGAGACCAGTCTTTATCCGCCACACGAAAGTGGGGTCGAAAAGATTTGTAACGGATGCCTAACTATACGAATCGGGATAAACCGCGGAGAAATGGGTGATAGCCCTCATTCCATAGCCGATTGAGTCTTGGAGATGGCGGAAAAGTGCTGGGCCTTCGGTGTAACGTTTCCTCGCGATAGTGACTTCGCGGCGGAACTGTCGCTGTTTTACGGAGACGAGGCTGCGTCCCGCGAAAGGGACGCGCCAGATAAACGACGATGGATGCCGACATTTTTTCGGGACCGGTACTTGCTGCTCGGCTTGTCCATCCGCTGCGCAAAAAAGGCGGTTATCCAGAGAGATAAATCGTGAGAATTCTTCAGTTGGTTCACGCACCGCGACTATCCGGGGCGGAAGTACTTGTAAAGGGGCTCGCGATTCAGCATCAGCGCGGCGGCCATGAGGTCTGTATTACGTCGCTGCTTCCCCAGCAGGACGATTTCGTCGGCATTCGTGCCGAGCTGGAAGCCGCGGGTGTCACCTGTCTGTTCCCGAGTAGCCCCCACGGCAGGGTGGGCAAATTGCTGCACCTGTATCGCGTGGTACGCCAGTTCCGCCCCGACTTCATCGTGGCGCATGCCACGCTCGCCGCACTCTATGTCCGGCTTCTGCCCGTGCACACACCGATCGCCTGGGTGATGCACTCCGGCGTCAACGATTTCGAGAACGGCGCGCTCAAGCAGGCCGAGCGCCTGCTGTCACGGCGGGCGAGAGCGATCATCGGCGTGTCGCAGAAAAATATCGACGACTACCTGCGAGAGATCGGCAAGCATCCGGCGATGGTTGTGATCCCGAATGGCGTTGACGCGTCGCTGTTCGCCGAAGACAACAACCCATCCGCACCGGATATCTCAGTGCCTGCGAAGCAGATCGTTCAGCTAGGCCGCTATATAGAGGGGAAGAGCCAGTTGGACACGATTCGCGCGTTCGAGCGTGTCGTGCAGAGCGAGCCTGAAGCGCGCCTGCTGCTGTGCGGAGTCATCGAGGAGATCCCCTATTACGAGGCGGTGGTGTCGCTGGTTCATCAGCTTGGCCTGGACAGCCGCGTGACGGTATGCGGGCCGCGCCTGGATGTCGCCGCGATTCTTCGCTCCTCGCGTGTCTTTGCCATGCCTTCGCGTTTCGAAGCGCAGAGCATTGGCTTTCTGGAGGCGCTCGCGTCGGGTATTCCTGTCGTGGCGAGCCGGATTCCGTCGTTCGGCTTCGCCAGCGGATTTGCCGGCGTCAATCTCGTCGACACGGCCGATCCGGAGGCCTATGGCCGCGCATTGCTCAAGGCGCTCGACATGCCGCGAGCGAACCGGCAACTGGCGGGATACACATTGCGCGACACGGCAGACCGCTACATGACGATCGCGCGGCAGTTCGTTCAGCCGCTGCGCGTTTCGACCTGAACCGCGTCGGGTCGATCGGCTCGCGCTACTGCGTCAACCGGTCGATCCGCACCGTCTCCGAGAACAGCCCCGGCAGTTCGCCGAGATCCTGGGCTGCGCCCAGGGCGAAACCATCGCCTACCGGATAGCGCGTCAGCGCCGGTGCGCCGCCGGTGAAATAGAAATCGCCGAGCGTCGCGTCGATTCTTCTATAAAGCACGAGTGCCGCGTTGCGCTTGTCACGCACGAAAGCCGGAAAGACATCCGACCACGACATGCCGCGCAAGGCCGCCGCCTGGACCGGCACGGCGTTTGCATCCGCTGTGTCGAGCGTGGCAATGTCGACGACCGCGTCCTCGTTCGTTCCGTCGAGATGCGGTGTCAGAAGAATCAGCGTATTGCTCGCTTTGCCGTGCACGGCCCCGACCGTCACTTTGACGAAGTCGGGCAGGAAACTCGTCGGCAATAGCTTGCGTTCGCCGACGGTCATGCGCGTGCCGTCGTTGGCGATTAGCGTGATCGCAAGCCGGTCGTCCGCACCCTCCACCGCGACCAGTGACGCGCGTGATCCTGCAGTCTGGACTGCCAGAAGATTGGCGTTTTGCCGCAGGGTTTTTGCTTGTGCCATGAGCGTCGGCGCTGAGGCCACTGAGCCCGCTGAGCCTGTGGACGACGCCATCCAGAGGTCGAGCCCGCTATCGGCGCGTTTCTGTGCGATCAGCACGCCGGCACGTCCTGTTCCGCCGAAGTCCGCCGCCACATATTGCTCCGTCAACGCAGGCCTGAACTCACGGCTGGTCTGAAGCCAGAGACGTGGGGCCTCGAAGCGCTCGCCTGTGCTGCGGAGCAACCAGAACGCGGTGCCACCCTGGCGCGCGGTGATGACCATCAGGTCCGCCTTGCCGTCGCCGTCGAAATCGCCGAGCAGGAAGCGCGCGCTATCGAAACACAGCTTGTCATCTGCGCAACTGGGCGCCGTGGCGCGGGGATCGAAAGGGACAGTGCCGGCGTACCAGAGAGCGGGGGGCGACGCTTTCACAAGCGACGCCGCGTACACGTTGAAGCCGGGTCCGTCGTGTTGTCGTTGCACATAGACCACGGCTTGCTCCCCCGTGCTGCCGATGTCGCCGACCATCGCGGTTGCGAGCCGCAAATCGGTCGCCTGAGTGCGTTGCGTGGTCGCCCAACGGTAGCGTGTGGTGAGCAGAGTGCAGCCGCGCATGGTGAGTTTGGCGTCGTTTTCGCCAAGACAGTGCCGCAGCGGCGTGTAGACGAGGCCGAAGTCCCACGGCGTCCAGCGCTGCGCCATGTCCCATTGATCGCAGGTCTCGGAGATCAGATAGCCGTCGCGTTCGGCGATGCATTGCGAAGTCGCGACGCTGACGAGCGCGGCGTCGCGCGTATTGCCGGGATAGACAGTCACGGGATCCCAGCGCCATTGTTGCGTGGATGAGCCCGTGCACGCGGCGAGTGTCGGCGCCTGGCCGCTGCCTGCGGAAGTTAGACAACGGCTCGCCGCCGCGTTGAAGAGCTGAATGGGATGCGATTGGAAATCCGCGATGCGGCGATCGCTGCGGTCGGCGAAGGCATAGCGGCGCGCGACCCAATTACCGTCCCACTGAAACTCGCCGAATACGTGCGAAAACTCGCTGCCGTCGACAGAAAAATAGCTGGCGACGATGTCGCGCTTGCGCTGAACTTCGGCCGCCGGCACATTGCCGGGCCAGTCGCCCGTCGGATAGGTGATGTGGTATTCGATCGGCACGCTTTTGTTCAGCGTCTGGGCGACGTGACGCGTGATGCGCGCGGCGTAGATGTGATCGGGATGCTCGAGAAACGGTACGGTGTCCGGATTGAGCGTATAGATCTGCGACGCCCCGGCAAGTATCACTTTCAGTGTGGCCGACAGCGAGGCCCGATCGTATTGCGCACGCACGGAACCGTCGGCGTTCATCGGATAGGTGGAAAGCGTGGCGTGCTGTTCCCACAGGAGGCCGAGCGGTTCGCGGCCGCCGCGCACGGCGCCGCCGGGCAGGCGGAATTCGAGCAGACGCACTTGCGGCTTGGCCTTCAGCACCATCTGATGCACGAGCTTGCCGGCGATCGGAATATTCGTTTCGATCCATTCGTCAGGCACCCCCGCCATGCGCGCATACGCGAGCCGCGAGGCCCGCTCGCGGGTCTGCACGTAAGCGAAATCCGCACCGTTGGCGCCGCCGATCAGATGTACCGTGGTGATGCACCAGCCGGCGTCGAGCCGTTCGCTGATGGCGGGGTCCACAAAAAGAAGATCGTCATCGAGGTGGGCGACGACCGTGACCAGCGTCCCGGCGCCGCAATCTGCCGCGCGCGCCGCACCGGAAAAGAGAGTGAAAAAAAGTAGCGCTAGAAAAGCAATGGATGAATCGCGAACGAGCCTGGCTGCCGATGATCGCATGTTTGATTCGAACCCTGACGGTGAGCTCGATCATACTGTACTGGCGTGGGCCGCCACGTTGGCGAACTCACAGTAAGCAGCACTTTGCGTGCCGGCAATGGGTCATGCGGATGGCGGGGCTGTTGGCGCGAGCGGTGGCCCTAACTCTGCCGCTAACGGAAGTAAGCCTTGGTGTTCTCGTGAACATCGGCGCGTGCGAGCAGCTCCGAAGGTGCTAGCCAGAGATAGTCGCTGTGCTGGTCGAGCCGGCCGACCGAGATGGTGCTGGTGAACTGCAGCGCATAGGCGAGCACGATGTAGTGCGTCGAGACGTCAGGCTCGGCGGCAAAATTGTCTTTGTAGTGGTGCTCGAAAACGCCCTCGAAGCGCGCGGTCGAGCGGTTCAGCCTGCCGATGCCCAATTCGGCGTCGGCAATGCGGGTGAACGCTGCGTCGAGCGTTTCGTCCTTATGAATGCGCCCGCCGGGAACGAACCATGTGCCGCGGGCAGGGCGATTGCGCCGGTGGCCGATCAACACGCGGCCCTCGGCGTCGCTGACGATCAGATCGATCGCGACCAGCGGCGTCAGACGCACCACGTCCAGGAAATCGATCTCGGTCAGCATTCCATCTCCTGCAGGGCGCGCGTCGCGTTGAGCGCGTGGTGATCGTGAGGCGATGCTGAAGGCGCTATTAGTCGCCATGGTGCTCATCATCCCGGGTGAGACGGCTTGAGACATTCGCCAGCAGCAGTGCGACCAGAATCGCGCCGACCGTGGCGAAGAGAAACGCCCCAACCATCGCGGCCAGCACCAGCATTGTCCATGCGAGGCCGTTCATTTCTCGGCTCCAGCGCGTTGATATGCATGCGAGGTAGTCTCCGTCTGGATTCTACGGGTGTAAGAAACGACCTGCCCTGTCACATCACGCCGAAGTATCGTCGCGTCTCGACAGTAAGCGTTGCCTATCGAAGGATCCACGGCGGCGCGCCATGCGCACCCCGCACTCCGCGCGGCACATCTAGCGAGGCACGTAACCCTCCGGAGTCGTGACCGCGTCCTTGAACACGCCGGCGTTGGCGGACACCACATAGATAGGCGTCGGTGACAGCTTGAGGCTCGCGACACCGTCGCGATACGGCAAGCTCGATGGGTTACCCATCATGTCGAACACGGTCACTTCGCCCGACGTGCCGGGCGCGTCGACACGCAGACGATAGTCCGCGCTCTGGCTCGCGCTGAAGCCGGTTTTGGCATTCCACGCGTCGTTGTCATGCGTCCACAGCGCCGTCACGACCTTGCCGCCGCCGAGCCGGCGGAACGCGTACGCGTAGACACCTTTGGGCAGACCTTTGAGGGGCCCGAGCGTATCCGTTCCGTCGATGATCCGCGTCATCGCCGCCACCGCGAGGGCGGCAGGTTTGGGGCTGATGCGAGCGGCGCCGTAGGCGCCATCCGGATGATCGAGTTCGAAGAAAACACCATAGCCGGGCGCGGCGTCCGGCATGTCCGCGAGGTAGAACACGTAGGTCATGTCCGCGCCTTCGCCGAGCAGGATGAGATGCGTGCGCGCCACGACCGCGGCTTGCGCATACAGCACGTCCGCGCCCGGATAGTTCTTGCCATACGCCGCACCAATGTCGTAGCTGATGCCGGTTTCGGTGACGAACAGCGGCGCACCGGGTTTCAGGTATTGACGCAACTCGTGACGCAGCGCGCGCATTGCGGCGGGCAGCGCGCCCGGCACGGTGCCCTGGTTGCCTGGGTCGGCGACGCGCTCGGGAGGGTGCGACGGTGTCGTGCCGATGTCGTAATAGCCGTGAATGGTCATGCCATCCATATAGCGGCCGATCCCGAGCGGACCGAGACGGCGCATCTTCTCGACATTGACTTGCACCGAGGCATACGTCACACCCATCACCACGGCATGCGGGTCCGTCTGATGAATGCCCTCCCAGACGGCCTTGTACATCGCGACGAAATTCGCGTCGGTATCGCGCCACGGCAGGCCGCCGTCGGCGTCCGGTTCCCACGTCACCTGATAGTAGTTGTCGCGCTGTTTGGGGAAGTAGGTCATCCGCGTGCGGTTGGACTCGGTGCCGACTTTGGCCATGTAGTCCTTCATTTGCGCGAGCGAGGTCGGCGCATAGCTGTGCGTCTCCTTGCCGGTCGGACTTGCCCACTGAGGAATACCGTCGAGCTGGATCAGACGCATGATGTCGCCGCGCCGGAAGTAGGGAAGCAACTGCTTGCTCGCGGGATCGAACGTGCCCCCGGTTTTTGGCTCTTCCATATACCAGTTGCGATTGTCGTTCGCCCACGAAAGGCCGAGCGCGGTATAGGCCGGGCGATAGCCGTCGCCGTCGCAACAATGCTGTAGAGGCGCCAGGTAGGCGGTGCCCTGTCCGCCGAATCGATGCAGATCTTCATACGGAAAGCGTACGGCGGGTAAGGCAGCGGAGGTGTCAGGCAGCACACCGAAAGTGGCGATCCCTGCAGGACGTGTGCCGCGCGATTCGAGCTGGCCGTGTGCGCGTTCCAGCGAAGCGGAAACGGCGAAGTAGCCGGCAACGGTCGAGGCGCAACTGAGGGTCGACAGCGTGGCGCCCGCCGCAACGGGGAAGCGGCCGCTGGCCCGCACGGCATTCCAGCTATCGCGGATCTGCCAGTTGAGCGTGTCGTTTTGCGTAGGTCGTGTCGTGAAGACGAGCGCGAAAGGTTTGTCCGCTGCGAACAGGCGCGTGCCGTCGCTCGGCGTGTCCGCTTCCAGCAGATCGCCGTTTGCGGCCGCGCGCACCTGCGAGGCGGGCGCGGCGCAGCGCAGACCCTGCCCGGGCGGCGCCTTCAATGAAGTGGGCACCGTGGCGGCAGATTCCGTCGCGGCGGCGGGCGCTGCGTCTTTTTGCGCCGGGACGGCGGCCTCGGCCTTGGCCGCCGTACTCGAATCAGCCGCAGTGACCGCAACCGCGCAGCGCTTCTCCACACCGGGTGCGGGATCGCCGAACACACCGTTATTGCAATCGGCGCTGGTCGTGAACGTCTTGATGACATGTTGCTCGACCGTGCCGTACAGCACGTCGCGCGTACCACTGAACCGGCAGGTTCCATATTCCGCCGCGCATGCTGTCCACTTTCTGCCGTCGATCGTCAGATCGGCATTGCTTGCGCTGTCAGGACCGGCTGAAGCCGCTGCCGCACTACACGAGGAGGCCACGATGCCCAGCAGGATAAACACCGCCGCCCAGGCGGCAACGCGCAGCACTAACGCATGGGCGGCACAGGCGCCGAAGCGTGGTTGCAGCGCGCGATATTCGCATACATCAGACATGTGTTCCCCGTGTCGTTCGACGCATAGGTTCCGGCATGTTCCAACGATAAGGCGTCACCGGATGGCTAGTTGACCAGGCCATACCCGCCTCAGGTTACCTCGTGTCGCAATGTGTTGCGGAAACCGCATAGGCTATTTCCGCAATTCGATGGCGGAAACATACCGGCTCTCATCCGACAGAATCCGCCATTGGCCCGTCTATTGCCGGGCGGGCTAAAGTTGTCTTATTGCAGTGTTTCACGTTTGAAACATTAATCGTCGTGTTTATATTCTCCAGATCCTATAACAGCGAATTAAATAATTTTGTCTCTCGAAAAGTGCTTATATTAGAACCTGCTTTACATGTCTCCGCTGACCGAATATATCGTCAGAAGAAACCTCATCGGGCATCTGGTAAGAGCAATGAGTGGTGCAAGCAAGGCGGCTGCGCTCATTCTGACGACGTGATGGAAAGAAGTCACTTCAAATCCGCGAAATGATGGGCGGATCAAATTGCAACTCAAGCATTTCGAGTAGCGATTGTATGTGCGTCAACGCACAAAAAATCACATTAAATTAGCATTAAGATTCGCAGAATGTGAATTCATTCATATGCAGAATCGGCTTTTAATTCATTGAAAAAATAGTAGTGGAGTGCTTGTTCCGAAAATCACTGGCTGGCCACCATATCGAAACGCCAACATGTCTGCACTTTCGGTCATGGCGGCTAAATGCTTGATTGGGGATGACTATGATGCACTGCACAGAACATTCGTCTGTGTAGGCGTTCAAGGTTGAAAAGTAGATCCGTATTCTGTTGAGAGGATGACTATGACCTGCGCGAGTCTCGAGTCTGCAATGCTGCGCTGGGTGCACGCACCGAACAAAGGTATGCGTCGCATCGCAATCCTGATGTTCAACGACTGCTCGCTGCAGGGCGCGGGCGTGGTTGCCGAGGTGTTTCAGGCTGCCAACGAACTGGCATCGTCCGGCTCGGGTGGCTGGTTGTATGACGTTTCCTTCCTGTCGGCCGACGGCGGCATGGTGACCTCGTCATCGGCACTGCGGGTCTGGACCGACGGGCTCGACGCGCGGCATTACGGCGGCTTCGACGCGTTGTATGTAGCCGGTGGCAAAGGCGCTTTCGCCGCAGCCGGCGACGAGCGGCTGATCGCCTGGTTACGGCGCGTGCGCCGCAACACCGGCATGATCCGGCCGATCGCGGAAGGGCGCGCGCTGCTCGAGGCGGCTTATGTGCCGGACATCAAGGAAAGCGCCGAATTCCACCAGCCGCAGTCGATGTCTTCGCGCCAGACCGAGCAGAACGGCGATGCGGGTGACCGGCTTGAATCGATGAGAAGCGCGCTCGCCATGATCAAGCGCGATCTCGGCGGCGCGACCGCCCGCACGGTGGCCGAGCGTCTGCTTGCAGATTCGTGCTCGAACCTCGCACCGCTGCTTGGTGAAGACGGCGGTTTGAGCCCCGGCGACAAAGTGCGCGCGGCGGCCCGCTGGCTGCAAGAGAATTGCCAGCAATCGATTTCGATTGCCGATGCGGCTCAGTTCGCCGCGATGAGCGAGCGCAACTTCCTGCGCCGCTTCAAGATGGAAATGGGCATCACGCCCTCGAGTTTCCTGTTGCATGAGCGCCTTGCGGTGACCTGCAGCCTGCTGACCGAGTCGGAATTGCCGGTGGACAAGATTGCCCGGCGTACCGGCATGGGTAACGGTGACCGCCTCGCGAAGGTCTTCCGCAAGCGGATGAGGATTTCCCCGACTGAGTTCCGGATTCAAAGCCGCCGCATGGTCGGCGGATAGCGCGCGCCGCGAACCGCGCTGAGCGCGCCCAACACGCAGTCGTTTCGTACCGTGCTTCGGTAAGTATTTCCTTGACCTCAAAGAATTATAAGGATTCCGAATATGTTGACTAAGGGATTTGTGAGCGCTGCGTCGGCGAACCCGGACGGCGCCAGTGCCGGGACCGCCGGTGCGCGTTGCGCGCGCATCGTCCCGGTCATTCTTGCGGGTGGCTCGGGCACGCGGCTGTGGCCGGTGTCGCGCGAAAACTTTCCGAAGCAACTGATCGACGTGGTCGGTTCCGACTCGCTGCTGCAGGCGACCGCGCGGCGTATGGACGGCTTTCCCGCCGGATGGAACGTGGACGTGTCGCCGATCATCGTGTGCGGCGAAGAACACCGGTTTGTGATCTCCGAGCAGCTTCTGGAAAACGGCGTGGACGCGCGTCTGATCGTCGAGCCTGCGCGGCGCGATACCGCGCCGGCGTTGACGCTCGCGGCGTCGCTCGCGTGCGCGGACGGCAACGACGCGATTCTCATCGTGATGCCGGCCGACCATTCGATTGCGGATGTGCCTGCGTTGCAAGGCGCGCTGGAACGCGCGGCCAGGTACGCGGAACGGGGTTCGATCGCGACGCTGGGCGTGCCGCCCACTCGCCCCGATACGGGCTTCGGCTATATCCGCATCGGCGCGGAATTGCCCGACGGCGGTCATGCGATCGACGGCTTTGTCGAGAAACCCGCCGAGGAGATTGCCGCGCAGTACGTCGCTGCGGGCACGTATTGGTGGAACGCCGGGATCTTTGTCGTGCGGGCACGTGTGTGGCTCGATACGCTGAAACGCCTGCAGCCCGAGATGCACGCGGCCTGCGAACGCGCATTCGCGAACGGCCGCACCGAAGGCGCGTATTTCCGTCCGCTGGTGGACGCTTTCCTGAGTTCGCCCGCTGACTCGATCGACTATGCCGTGATGGAGCGTCTCACTGACGTGGACGATGCGAGTGACGCGAGCGCCACGGATGAAACGGCCGCGACCCACGTCACCGACCCGCAGGATTCCGGCGCGAATCCCTCCGGCGTCGTCGTGCGGCTCGACGCGGGCTGGTCGGATCTCGGTTCCTGGGACGCCGTCTGGGCCGCAATGGATAAGGACGCCAACGGCAACGCCGGGCGCGGCCGCGTGACGTTCGAAGGCGCGGTGTCGAGTTATGCCCATTCCGAAGGACGGCTCGTCGCCTGTGTCGGCACGACCAATGTCGTGGTCGTCGAAACGGCCGACGCCGTGCTGGTGGTCGACCGCTCGCACGTGCAGGACGTCAAGGGCCTGGTGTCGCGCATCAAGGCGCAACACGCACCCGAGGCCGATGCGCATCGCAAGGTGCGGCGCCCGTGGGGTTTCTACGATTCCATCGACCACGGCGAACGCTTCCAGGTGAAGCGCATCGTCGTCACGCCGGGCGCGAAACTTTCGCTGCAACTGCATCACCACCGTGCCGAACACTGGGTCGTCGTGCGTGGCACGGCGCTCGTCACGCGCGGCGAAGAGCAGTTCCTGCTGAGCGAAAACGAATCGACCTACATTCCGCTCGGTACACGTCACCGGCTCGAAAACCCGGGGAAAGTACCGCTCGAAATCATTGAAATCCAGTCAGGCACCTATCTTGGTGAAGACGACATTGTGAGGTTCAACGACAACTACGGCCGCTGCTCCTAACAGCGCCCCCGGAATCATGTGCGGAAAAGAACGAACGGCAAGAACGAGGTAAGCAAAATGCGCAAGTTTCAGGATTTGCTCGCGCGAGTTTTCGATGTCGCGTTGGTACTAGTGGGTGCGGCGGTGGCGTCGCAGATTCGCTTTGATTACCTCGCTCAATCCGGGTTCTATTGGGCGCTCGTGATGTTTTCCGCCGCCTTTGCGCTGGCCATCTTTCCAGCGTTCGGTGTGTATGAATCATGGCGCGGCCGCTCCAAGCTCTCGCTGGCCGGGCAGGTGTCGCTCGCGTGGTTGATGGTGCAGGGCAGTGCGCTGGTGCTGATGTATTCGCTGCACCGCATCGACTTCGTCTCGCGGCTGTGGTTCTCGTATTGGACGGCGGTGACGGGCGGCCTGCTGATCGCTTACCGGCTGATCACGCATGCGGTGCTGGCGCGTGCGCGCAGTGCCGGTCTGAATCTGCATCAGGTCGCGATCGTCGGCAGCGGCTCGCAGTGCGACGCGATCATCCGCAGGATCGATTCGGCGCCCGGCACAGGCTTTCGCGCGACGGCCGTCTACAACACGCGCCCTGACGTGTCTGCTGTGACCAGCACGCGGGTTCCTGTCTGCGAGACGGTGGATGCGCTTGCCGACTACATTCGCACCAACGACGTGCACGAGCTTTGGCTGATGTTGTCGCTCGCCGAAGAGCCCCTGATCTGCAAGCTGATCAGCGAGTTTCGCGACGATCTGGTGAATATCCGCTTCATGCCGGACGTACGCAGCATTGCGTTGTTCGATGGCAGCGGCGTGATCGATCTGCTCGGCGTGCCGGCAATCAACCTGGTCGCCTCGCCGCTGTCGGCAAGTTCGATGTTGAAGAAGGAAATCTTCGACCGCCTGTTCGCCGCCACGGCGTTGATCGGCCTCGCACCGATCCTGCTCGCCATTGCGATCGCGGTGAAGCTCTCGTCGCGCGGCCCGGTTCTCTTCAAGCAGAAGCGTAAAGGCGCGGACGGCCGTGTCTTCACGATCTACAAATTCCGCTCGATGCGACTGCATCACGAGCCGAAGGGCACGCTCAAACAGGCGACGCGCGACGATCCGCGCGTTACGCGCGTCGGCGCATTTCTGCGCCGCACGAGCCTCGACGAACTGCCGCAATTCTTCAACGTGTTGCGTGGCGACATGTCGGTCGTCGGACCGCGTCCCCATGCGCTCGAGCACGACGACCTCTATCAGAAAGTGGTTGCCGGCTACATCAATCGCTATCGGATCAAGCCGGGCATTACAGGCTGGGCGCAGATCAACGGCTTTCGTGGCGAAACCGACCGCATCGAGAAGATGGAGCGTCGCGTCGAACATGACCTGTACTACCTGGGGCATTGGTCGTTCGCACTCGACATGCGGATTATCGGCGCGACGATCGTTGCCGGACTGGCGCATCGAAACGCCTACTGAGTACTAAGTAGTTAACAAGCACGCTGGGCTCTACCTCCCCCGAGGACAGTCCCTGGCGCAAGGAGGAAACACCATGAGCTCGCTTGGCATACGCACGGGAAGTCTCGTGATTTTCACAGTTACAGCACTGCTTTCCGGATGCGGGATCGTACCGGGTCAACAGATGATTACCCCAGCCGCGGTTCAGGACACGGGTGGGGACTACAGCACGGAAGCATCGCAGCAACAGCAGATTCCGATTACCGATATCAACCTCGCGCTGCTGCGCAAGATGAACACGACGCGGACGTCCGCGACGCTGCCGCCGGAGACGACGGCGCTGTTCGGCAAACCGACCGCATACAAGGTCGGCCCGGGCGACGTGCTGCAGATCGTCGTGTGGGATCACCCGGAACTCGCCGCCGCGCTGGGCCAGCCCGCGCAGAATGCAAAGACGACGGATGCCGCGCCCGGTTTTCTGATCGACGAAAACGGCGACGTGCAGTTTCCGTATGCGGGCACGGTGCACGTGGCCGGCAAAGACGTCGGGGCGATCCAGAAGGAACTGCACAAGCGTCTGAGCAACGTGTATCAGAAGCCTGAGGTGACGGTGCGGGTGGCCTCGTTCCGGAACGCGCAGGTCTATGTCGACGGTGAAGTACGCACCCCTGGCGCGCAGTCCGTCACCGACATTCCGTTGTCGTTGACGAGCGTGATCAACCAGGGCGGCGGCTTCAGCGCAAATGCGGATCGCAGCCGCGTTGAGCTGATCCGCAACGGCGTGACGTATCCGCTCAACGTGGACGACCTGATCAAGCGCGGCCGCAATCCGTCGGACATCTACCTCCAGGCCGGCGACATCGTGCGGGTGGCTTCGCGCGAAGACAGCGGCGTGTATGTGATGGGCGAGGTCAACAAGCCGGCGACCATCCTGCCGATGCGTAACGGCACGCTGACGCTTTCGCAGGCCATTTCCGACAGCGGCAGCTTCGACTCGAACACGGCGGCGGCCAGACAGTTGTTCGTGATCCGCAATTCGACCAGCGAATCACCGCAGGTCTATCACCTCGATGCGACCTCGCCGGTGTCCATGATCCTCGCCAATCAGTTCGAGCTTCAACCGAAGGACGTCGTGTATGTCGGTCAAGGCGGACTGGTCCGCTTCAACCGTGTGCTGAACCTGCTGCTGCCGGCGATCAATGCGGCTGTAACGGGTGCCGTTCTTGCGAAATAACAACCGTGCAACGTGACCTTGAACCGCCGGGCTTTGTTGGGTGAACAAAATGGCAATTAATTTCGAAAACCGCTATACCGACGTGTCCGGACCGGACGAGCTGCACCTGTCGGACTATCTGCGCACGATCGTGAGAGGTTGGCGCACGATCGTGACGGTGACGCTGATCGCACTCGCGCTGGGGTGCGCGTATGCGTTCCTTGCACCGCCGACGTATCGCGCGGATGTGCTGTTCCACGTCGAGGACAAGACGGCCAACGCCAACGCGAACGGCAAGGATTCCTTGCCGCCGCTCACCGGCATGTTCGACACCAAGCCCTCGACGGCGGCGGAGATCGAGTTGCTGAAGTCGCGTCTCGTCACCGAAGAAACGGTCAAGAACCTGCACCTCGACATTTCAGCTTCGCCGCGTTATATGCCGTTTATCGGCGGGATGATCGCGGGCCTGGTGAACGGACATTGGGGCTTCAAGTTGCCTTCTTTCATCAACCTGTCGGGCTTCGCATGGGGTAACGAGAGCATTGCCGTGTCGCGCTTCGACACGTCGAAGGACTTTTACGACACGTCCTTCACGCTGATTGCGGGCGATGGGGGTTCGTACGTGCTGCGCGACAAGAACGGTATCGCGATTCTTTCCGGCCGCGTTGGCGAGACCGTGGAAACCGACACCGCCGACGGCCCGATCGCGTTGCGTGTCGACAAACTGGTCGGCGAGCCTGGCGCGCGTTTCGAACTGCAGCGCGCCTCGACGCTGGGCACCGTGGACCGCTTGCAAAAGGCGCTCGTGGTGGCCGAAACCACGCTGCAGTCCGGTGTGATTCGCACGAGCCTCGAAGGCGGCGACCCCGCGCTGACCGCGGCGATCGTCAACAGCATGGCGCGCGAATTCGTGCGTCAGGACGTGGAAAGCCGTTCGACCGAAGCGGAGCACATGCTGGCCTTCCTAGACCAGCAACTGCCCGGCTTGCGCAAGGAACTCGACGACGCCGAGCAACGCTACAACAAATTCCGCAACGCGCACGGCACGGTCGATCTCGGTGAAGAAAGCCGCCTGTTGCTCCAACAGGTCGTGGACAACAAGACGAAGCTGCTCGATCTGCAACAGCAACGCGCGGAGATGTCGCAGCGCTTCACGGCGAATCACCCGGCGGTAGCCGCGCTCGATGCACAGATCGCGGCGTTGCAGGGCGCGGCGGCCACCATGAACCGCAGCGTGGCCGTGATGCCGGATACCGAACAGACCGCGTTGCGCCTGCTGCGCGACGTGCACGTCGATACGGAGCTCTATACCAATCTGTTGAACAGCGCGCAGCAACTCCGGGTGGCGAAAGCCGGCCAGGTGGGCAACGTGCGGGTGGTGGACTTCGCCGAAACGCCTGACGAGCCGGTGCGCCCGAAACGCGTGCTGGCGATCCTGATCTCGCTCGGCGGCGGCTTGCTGATCGGCATCATGCTGACCTTCTTCAAGCGCGCGATGTACGGCGGCGTGGAACGTCCGGACGAACTCGAAGCGGTGCTCGGCGTGCCGGTGTTCGCGATCGTGCCGCGCAGCCAGACTCAGTTGCGTTTGCAGGAAAACGTCATGCTGCGCCGGCGCGGGCTGCATGTGCTCGCGCAGCAGGCGCCGGAAGACATCGCCGTGGAAGGCGTGCGCAATCTGCGGACCTCGTTGCAGTTGTCGCTCGATCACGCCGAGAACAACGTCGTGATGATCACGGGTTCGCGGCCCGACACCGGCAAGTCGTTCCTGTCGGTGAATCTGGCGGCGCTGGTGGCGTCGGCGAACAAGCGGGTGCTGATTATCGACGGCGACATGCGGCGCGGCGACGTCCATTCGCATTTCGGCATTGCCCATCAGCCGGGGCTCTCGGACGTGCTGAGCGGTGGCGATCTCGCGTCGATGGTCCAGCGCGACGTGCTGCCCGGACTCGACGTGCTCGCCAAGGGCACGCTGCCCTCGCATCCGTCTGAATTGCTGATGAGCAAGCGTTTCCAGACGATGCTCGACGAGTTGAAGTCGCACTACGACATCGTGATCGTCGACACACCGCCGGTGCTTGCCGTGACCGACTCGACGGTGATCGGCAAGTACGCCGGCACGACGCTGCTGGTGGTGCGCCATGGCCGCCATCCGCTGAACGAGATTGCCGAGACGGCCAAGCGGCTGCTCAACGGCGGCGTATCGCTCAAAGGCGTGCTGCTTACCGATGTGCCTCAGGAAGGGGCATTCCTCGGTTCCGGCTATCAAGGCGGTTATTACGGATACGACAGCATCGCGGGTTGAAATGGCGGCCCCATGACGGGGCCGCCATTCGATCGTGATGTTGCATTGCATCGCAAAGTTCAACGAGGGGAGGGGTTCATGAAACGCAAGGTCGCGCTGATCACCGGCATTACTGGACAGGACGGGTCGTATCTCGCCGAGCTGCTGCTCGCCAAGGGTTACGACGTACACGGCATCAAACGCAGGTCATCGCTGTTCAATACGGACCGGATCGATCATCTCTATCGAGACCCGCACGACCCGGACCAGCGACTCTTCCTGCATCACGCCGACCTGACCGACTCGACCAGCATTCTGCGCGTGATTCAGCGTGTGGAACCCGATGAGATCTACAACCTCGCGGCGCAGAGCCACGTGGCGGTTTCGTTCGAGGAACCGGAATACACCGCTAACGCGGACGGCCTCGGCGCGTTGCGGATTCTCGAAGCGATCCGCATTCTGGGGCTTCAGCACAAGACGCGTTTCTATCAGGCCTCGACCTCGGAACTGTACGGCCTCGTGCAACAGGTGCCGCAGTCCGAGACCACGCCGTTCTATCCGCGCAGCCCGTATGCGGTCGCCAAGCTGTTTGCGTACTGGACCACGGTCAATTACCGCGAGGCGTATGGGCTCTATGCCTGCAACGGGATTCTGTTCAATCACGAATCGCCTGTGCGTGGCGAGACCTTCGTGACGCGCAAGATCACGCGCGCGGTGGCGCGCATCGCGGTGGGCATGCAGAAGATTTTGTATCTCGGCAATCTGTCGGCGTTGCGCGACTGGGGCCATGCGCGCGACTACGTCGAGATGCAATGGCGCATGCTGCAACAGGAACAGCCGGAGGATTACGTCATCGCCACCGGCGTGCAGTACAGCGTGCGCGAGTTCGTTCAGCATGCCGCCGCTGAATTAGGCGTCACGGTGCGTTTCGAAGGCACCGGTGTGGATGAAGTCGGCATCGTAGAAAAGGTGGAAGGGCGCGAAATCAAGATGTCGCCCGGCGATGTGATCGTGCGTGTCGATCCGCGCTACTTCCGGCCTGCCGAAGTCGAGACGCTGCTGGGCGATCCGTCGAAAGCCCATGCGCAGCTCGGCTGGAAGCCGACTACGCCGTTCAGCGCGCTCGTCAAGGAAATGGTGCGCTCGGACTATCAGATTGCGAGACGTGACGCGCTTGTCACGCTGGCCGGTTTCACGGCGCTGGAACATCACGAGTAACGGCGATGAACAAACAAGCACGCATCTTCGTGGCGGGCCACCGTGGCATGGTCGGCTCCGCGCTGGTCCGGCGGCTCAATGCCGAGGGCTATCAAAACGTCGTCACACGTTCGAGGGCGGAACTCGACCTCACGGATCAGACTGCCGTGAACGGCTTCTTCGAGCGGGAAAAGATCGACGTGGTACTGCTCGCGGCCGCGCGCGTGGGCGGAATTCTCGCCAATGCGTCGCAGCCGGGCGAGTTCATCTATGAAAATCTGGTGATCGAAACCAACGTGATTCACGCCGCGTATCGCGCGCAGGTGGAGCGGCTGGTGTTCTTCGGTTCGTCGTGCATTTATCCGAAACAGTGTCCGCAGCCGATCCGCGAGGAGTATCTGTTGACCTCGCCGCTCGAGCCGACTAACGACGCCTACGCGATTGCGAAGATCGCCGGCCTCAAGCTGTGCGAGGCGTACAACCGCGAATACAACACGCAGTACGTCTCGTTGATGCCGACCAACCTGTACGGCCCCAACGACAACTACGACCTGAACAGCAGCCATGTTTTGCCGGCTCTGCTCAGGAAGGCGCACGAAGCGAAGGTGGACGGCTCCGCGACCTTGACGGTGTGGGGCTCGGGCACGCCACGCCGCGAGTTTCTGCACGTCGACGATCTCGCCGCGGCCACGCTCTTCGTGCTCGAACACAACGTGACAGAAGGCCTGTTCAACGTCGGGGTGGGTGAAGACCTGTCGATTCGCGAACTGGCCGAATGCATCTGCAAGGTGGCCGGCTTCGAGGGTGAGCTCGTGTTCGACGCGTCCAAACCCGACGGCACACCGCGCAAGCTGCTGGACGTATCGCGGCTCGCGCAAATGGGTTGGCACGCGACCATTGGCCTCGAAGAGGGCATCACGTCCACGTATCGGGAATTCGTTGAATTACACGCCGGCTCGACCGCCGCCGCCGTCATGCACGTTTAGGCGCGCATTGAAGGGCTGCTGGGCGCGATTCCGGCAATGAGGGAGCGCGTGGAGCGTTTCGCACGAATAGCGTGCAACGCACACAGGGACGATTTTCGAGGAGTGGCATAAAAATGACTGCGTCAGTCACGATCTTCCACAACGTCGTATGGTCGCGTCACAAGGGTGTCGTGTTCTCCGCCTTGCATAACATCTCGGCATCCGGCGCGATTCGCTACTCGATGGTGCAGATTGCGGATACGGAGCACGACCGTATTGGTTTTTCGGACGTCGACTATTCGTACCATCGCTATCCGATGCACAAGCTGTTCGACGGTTGCTACGAAGATGTGCCGACGTTGAAGATGATCGCGCGGCTCACCTGGGAAGTGTTGCGGACCAAGTCGGATCTGATCGTCCTGCCGGGTTACCACCGTCCGGAATACTGGGCGATGCTGGCGGCGTGCATCGTGACCGGCAAGCGGCGCGCGGTGTTCTGCGATTCGACCGCGCGCGACCGGCCCAAAAAACTGCTGACGTCGATTCCGAAGCGTGTGTTCTTTTCGCTCTGCGACGGCTATTTCGGTTTCGGTGAACGTAGCCGCGAGTATCTGGAGTCACTCGGCGCGAAGCGCGACAAGATTTTCGTGCCGTGCCAGGCCGCGGCAATGCCTGGATCGTTTGCGCCGGAGCGCGCGCTGGTCGAGCGGGTTGCGGCGCGCGCCGGCAATCCGCCGGTGTTTCTGTACGTGGGCCGTCTCTCGGAAGAGAAGGGCATCGGCACGCTGATCGAGGCGTTCGCCGGCTTGCGGCGCCGCATTCCGGCGGCGAAGTTGCGCATTGTGGGCACGGGACCGATGGCGGACGCGCTGCACGCGAAGGTGGCCGATCTCGAACTGGGCGACGCGGTAGCTTTCGCCGGCAGTTTGCAGGACGAGCCGCTCACCCGGGAATACTACGGCGCGACCTGCATGGTGTTGCCCAGCTATAGCGAGCCGTGGGGACTCGTCGTCAACGAGGCGCTCGCGCATGGTTGCCCCGCGGTGGTCAGCGAGAGTTGCGGCTGTGTGCCGGAACTGGTGATCGATGGCGTGAGCGGCTATGCATTCACGGCGGGCGATGTCGCCGGACTGCAGCGCACGATGCTCAAGGCGATGGAGGCATTCGCCGACGCCGGCGGCACGGCGCGCCGCTGCATGGATGTGATTCGCCGTTTCGATCCGCCTTCTGCCGCCGCCAATATCGCGCGTGGCTGCGCGCTGATGCTGAGCGACTGAGGCGCCTCACGGCCCCGTCGCACATGCGAAGCTCTAACCCGTCCTGGCAGCCACAATGAAGATTCTGATCTACGGCCTCAATTACGCGCCTGAACTGACGGGGGTGGGTAAGTACACCGCAGAGATGGCTGTGCTTCTGGCCAGACGCGGCCATGAGGTTCGCGTGGTGTGCGCGCCGCCTTATTACCCTGAGTGGCGCGTGGCGGCGAACTATGTGTCATGGCGGTATCAGCGCGAGACGCGCGACGGTGTGACGATCTGGCGCGCGCCGCTGTGGGTGCCGGCGCGTCCGAGCGGGCTGAAGCGGATGCTGCATCTGGCGAGCTTCGCGGCGAGTTCGTTGCCGCTGCTCGCCCGGCAGGTGCTATGGCGCCCCGATGCCGCGATGCTGATCGCGCCGACCCTGATGTGCGCGCCCGCTACGCTGGCGCTCGCACGTCTCGCGGGCGCGAGTGCGTGGCTGCATATTCAGGACTTCGAGGTCGATGCGGCCTTCGATCTGGGTCTTCTGAAAAGCTCGCTCGCAGCGCGCGTGGCGCGCTGGATCGAAAGCACGCTGCTGCGCCGCTTCGATACCGTATCGTCGATTACGCCGCAGATGGGTTCGCGCGCGGCGGTCAAGGGCGTCGAGCCTTCGCGGGTCGTGTGCCTGCCCAACTGGGTCGACGTGTCGACCATCTTTCCGCTGACGCGCGCGAGCGACTACCGGCGCCTGTTGGGCATTCCGGCCGGCCAGAAAGTGGTGCTGTACTCGGGCAACATGGGCGCGAAACAGGGCATCGAAACGCTCGCCGATGCGGCGGCATCGCTCGCCGCACGTACCGACCTCACCTTCGTTTTCTGCGGCAGCGGCGCGGCGAAAGAGAGTTTGCTCCAGCGCTGCGCAGGATTGACGAACTGCGTGTTCATTCCGCTGCAACCCATGGAACGTCTGAACGAACTGCTCAATCTCGCCGACATTCATGTCCTGCCGCAACGCGGCGATGCGGCGGATCTGGTGATGCCCTCGAAGCTCACCGGCATGTTCGCAAGCGGGCGCGCGGTGGTGGCCATGGCGCGGCGCGGCACGGGTCTCTACGACGCGGTGGCACCGCGCGGCGTGATCGTGCCGCCGGATAACGTCAAGGCTTTGGCGGCGGCGATCACGGTACTGGCAAGAGATCCCGAACGCCGTGCGGCGCTGGGTAAGGCGGCCCGCAATTATGCGGAGCGCGCGCTATCGCCGGAGTCGACGATCGGCACGTTCGAAGCTCGGCTCGCGACGCTGGTTCATGGCGTGCGTGGTTCACGTGGCTTAAGTGGCGCGCATGCAAATGGGGATACGCCGTATTTCGGTGTTCCGAGGTCTTCAACCTCCCCGACCCGGCGGCGCAAGCCGGCTACAACGGAGGAAGCCGCGCCGGATTGATCCGGTACGCGGCCATCTCATGAATGCGATATCACCACGGGGATTTGTAGACGGCGTGCTTGCCCGCATCGAACGGATCGGCGTAAGTGGTTTTCGCTGCGCCGTCGGGCATCAGACGGGCGGCCGCGTTCGGACCGCCTGGCTGACCGGCCGCGCGCACCTTGCCGTTGCCGGCGGCCTGCGCCTTGTTGGGCTGCTTGCGCACGGCAGGCTGCGCTCCGCCCAGCACCGTCATGCGTTGTTCGTCGAGCAGGGCCGCCTGCTGGGCGTCGGCGGTATTGCCTTGCTGCGCGTCTGGCGAGCCGTAGTCGCGTGGGGCGCCGAGCAACTGCGCTTCGCTGTTGCGATGCGCCGCACCCGGGTTGGCGCGCGCTGCGGGGGCGGGGGTGCCGTAGCTGGTCGCAGCCGTAGCGGCAAGGGCCGGCGCAGCGGGCGCGGGCGCTGCTGCGTTCTGCGCGAGCGCCGGTACGGCATAGGTCGCGATGGCGAGAACCAGCGGGGGTGTTATGTGCCGAAACGAGATGGTCATCGCATGCCCCAGGAAGATGCGGTCGCAATAGCGCTATCGTGCGCCAACCAGTACGCGTGCAGCCGCCAAAACGCTTGCTCGTACGGCCATGAAGCCGGCTTCAGTAAGGAGTCGCAACATAATGTGAGTGTGACGCAGGGGTATGTCGATTCCCGTTCGTGGTCTGGAGAAATCTGATGGGTAACGCCGCCGACGATCCGCAGATCGGGCGTATGCCGGAAGTCGAAGGCGTTCGCGAGGATGGCCGTGTCATCGATCTCAGTCTGGCTGGAAAGGGGAACTATCGCGCGAAGCGCGGTGCCCTGATCGAGCTCATCTGGTTTGTCACGGAAGCCTGTGTGATCAACAACAAGCTGCTTCCGCTCTCGTCGGTCAGGGTTGCGTTGTTACGCCTGTTCGGCGCGAAGATCGGCACGGGTTGCCGCTTCGTGCATCCATTGCGCGTGAAGTCGCCGTGGAACCTGGAGGTGGGGGATAACTGCTGGTTCGGCGTCGACGTCTGGATCTACAACCAGGCGCTGATCCGCATCGGCTCGAATGTCTGCATTTCCCAAGGGACGTTCCTCAGTGCCGGCTCTCACGATATGAGCACGACGATGGATCTGCGTGTCGCACCGATCGTCATCGAGGACGGTGTCTGGATCACGTCGAAATGCGTTGTGCAGATGGGTGTGACGATCGGCCGGTCCGCCGTGGTGACACCCTTGTCCGTCGTGCATCGTTCGCTCGATCCAGAGGGCGTGTATGGCGGCAATCCATGTCGTTTTATCCGGAACCGTTTCGATTCCGTGACCTGAAGCACAGAGAGAGAACCGCAGCGTTTATACGCTGAGGAGGCCAGGTCGTTGACAAGCCGGAATGTCGGCGACCGCAATCGGATTGTCGATCGATGCCCTTGATCGACACCTGCGGCGACGCCGGTGATGCGTTCGGCAACGACGTGTGCGTGGTTTGCTTGCCAGCCCCGGTTGGATGAGTAGCCGGATTGACGCACTCAGATATGCATGAAGAAGATGGGGAGTAGGGATGTTCATCGATACTCGCACTGTTGAACACAACACGGTCATTGAAACGACGGTCTGCATCATTGGCGGAGGGGTCGCCGGGATTACGCTTGCGCTGGAGATGTCGAGGGCCGGGGTCGACACCTGCATGCTCGAAAGCGGGGGCTTCGGGCCAGATGACGAAACCCGCGATCTCTATCGCGGCGAGAACGCCGGGCTTCCCTATTCATTTGCGGACGGCTCGCGCAGCCGTTACTTCGGCGGCAGCAGCAACTGCTGGGGCGGCTGGTGCCGTCCGCTCGATCCGTGGGATTTCGACAAGCGCGACTGGATCCCGCACAGCGGCTGGCCGTTCGGTCTCGACGAACTGGCGCCGTACTACGCGCGTACGCATGAGCTGCTGAAGCTCGGCCCGCAGAATTTCGACCCTGCCTACTGGGAGCGCGAGATCGGGCGCCATGACGTGCGCCGCATACCGCTTGCGACCGGCGATATGCGCGATACCGTCGCGCAATTCAGCCCTCCTGTGCGTTTCGGTAAGGCCTATCGCGACGAGCTGTCGCGTTCGGCGCGGGTGCGCGTGTTTCTGCATGCGAATGTGCAGAATATCGACGCCGATGCTGAGGGCACGTCTGTTGCGCGGCTTCAGGTGGCGACCATCAGTGGGCGCAAAATGACGGTGACCGCGAGGATTTTCGTGCTCGCCACGGGCGGCATCGAGAATGCGCGGCTTCTACTCGCTTCGAACAACGTGCAGGCGGCGGGACTCGGCAATGCCAACGATCTGGTGGGCCGTTACTTCATGGATCATCCGCGGATGATGTCCGGCAAAGTGCGTTTTCGTCCGGGCAACGCGCGCAATAAGCTGTATGACATCAAGTATCACTATCAGAATGCCGCGGTGTCCGCGCACGGCACGAAGATCTCCTCACAGTTCGCGCCGAAGCAGGAGTTGATGGAGCGCGAGAAGCTGCTGAACTCGCGCGTATGGCTCTATTCGCGCTGGTACGGTGAAGGAACGGCAGGATCCGAGGCGCTGATCCACTGCAAGGAAGCGCTGTTGCAGAAGGACCAGCCGGGCCGCAGCCTGAAAACCGATGTCGCGACGATGATCGCGCATCCGCTGCACACCGTCGGCTACGGTTTGACGCGGCTTTTGCAATGGCCGGCGTTGATCACGGACGTGACCTTGCAGGCGATCGTCGAAGCGGTGCCCGACCCCGATAGCCGGGTCACGTTGTCGGCCGATAAACGCGACCGGTTCGGCATGCCGCGGGTGAAGGTGGAGTGGCGTCTGGGCGAACAGGTGCAACGCACCTTCGACAAAACCTTCGCGTTGCTCGCGCAGGAGTTGCAGATGGCGGGCATCGCGGACGTCGAACTCGACGCGCCGCTCGAAGGCCGTAGCTGGCCGGCGAAGCTGGAGGGCACGTGGCATCACATGGGCACCACGCGCATGCACGATTCGCCACGTGAAGGCGTGGTCGATCGCGATTGCAAGGTGCATGGGATGAGCAATTTTTATGTGGCGGGCAGCTCGGTCTTTCCAACAGTCGGCGCCAACTTTCCGACCATCACGATCGCCGCGCTTGCGCTACGTCTTGCGGGTCATCTGGTGCGGCAACTCGATGTCCCGGATATCGTCGGCGATACGCGGGGCGACGCCGCCAACAGTTCCCTGATATCGATTCAGACGCAGCAGCCTCAAGTCGAAACCCTGCCGATCGCAGCCTCGACCTTGACGCCGTTGATGAAGGAGCAGTGAAGAACAGCCGGTGACAGGGCGCGCCACGCGGCGCGCCGTTATTCCAACGTCACCGGCTCGGTTGAGTCGTGGCTTCGCGCAGCGTCGTGAGCGTGTTTTCGCGCGTTTCGCCGATGCTGCCTTTCGTTTCCAGCAGCGCGGTCAACGCGCTGACCATGGTTTCGACCCGGAAACGTGCTTCGAAAGTGCGAGTTGCCTGAGCGCGCATGGCGGCGCGTGCGGTGTCGTCGAGCTCGAGCCAGCGCACGAGATTCTTTTCCGTACCGTCTACTGTGTCGGCAGCCACCATTCCCGCACCGTCCGCTTCGATCTCGCGCCACACGTTGACCTTGTCGGAGATCAGCGCCGGCAGTCCGCAGCCGAGCGCTTCGGCAACCGCTACGCCGAAGTTCTCCTGATGCGAGGGCAGAACGAACACGTCGCTTGCATGGAACGCGCCCCACTTGAGATCACCTTGCAGCATGCCCGGCAGGCTGAGGCGGTGCGCGATGCCGGCTGCCTGAGCCTGGGCGCGCAAGCTGGCCACCCAGCCGGTCTCGTCGGGACCCGCAATCATGAGATGCAGCGACGGGTCGCGGCCGGCGATACGCGCAAACGCATCGATCAGCAGATCACAGCCTTTCTTCGCGTGCACGCGGCCGAGAAACAGCACGATGCGTTTGCCGCGCAAGCCGGGCACGGCTTGCAGGAACGCTTCGCGCAGAGGCTCTATGTCGAGCGGCGGCACGGTCGCGCCGTACGGCACGATCCGCTCATGCGCCCGGTACAGCCAGAACGATTGACGGGCGCGCGCACGTTCTTCCTCCGTCGTAAAGATGACGGCGCGTGCATCGCGCAGTACCCGGTATTCGGCCCAAGGCCAGTACAACCACTTCTTCAGATGCTTGAGCGGGTAAGCCTGTTTGAACCAGGGGTCGAGCATGCCATGTACGTACACGTAGTAGGGCACGTCGCTTTGGCGCAGCGCTTTCCATGCCGCGAAGCCGTGGTACTGCCACAAGCCGTGCACGATGACCGCGTCGAAGCGCTTCGCGTTGGCGGCGAGCCACGGCGCGAGTGGCGCGCTGTAGCTATAGCGGCTGTTGACGGGGCCGAATGCGTGGACCGGAAACGGAAAGGACGCGAGGTAGGCGTCGCCGGGCGCATCGCAGGTGGCCACTTCGATTTCGTGCCCGGCGTCCTGCATCGCCGCGCCGCTGCGGCGAACGCCTTCAACCGGGCCGCCCGCGCGGGGATCGACGCTTGCAAGCAAATGGAGAATTTTCATCGGACGATATTCGGTCGATTGGCGTTTTGCGTCGACGTGGGGCGCGACACGAGGGCGCCGAACTGGCCGGAGCCGGGTGCGGTGCTTGCCGCGTGCGAGATGCCGAGGGTCGTCGCGAGATCCGCGCGACCCATGCCGGGCTGGATTCTGCCCGGCAATTCAGGCATGGCGGCTGGGTGCAAATGCGGGGGCGTAGGCGGGCGTTTCATCCGCGCTGGCAGTGCGCGCTGCAATCGCGCGTGCGTGGCGATCATCAGGCCGAGGGCAACGCCGAATATCAGTCCGGAGAAACGCGGCCCGAGCGGATTGCCACCGATCGACGTAGCCGGCAGCGCGGCGAACAGCATGATGGCGCGGCCTAACACCGGAAGCATGGGCGCGTCGGGAACCACCACGCGCCAGTAGCGGTACGAGAAAAAGCAGATTGCCAGCGCGGCCAGGGTCGCCAAAGGCATGGCGATGCCGAACAGCAGTCCGCCCGCGAAGAGCTGATAGACCCAGAAATTATGACCCGCCGGCCATTCGTTGATCGCGTAGAAGTCTTTCTCGCTGATCTGGCCGGCAAGGTCCGGCAGGTAAACGGGGGAATAGCGGTAGTAGTGCCCGTAGCCTTCGCCGAACAGCAGCGTTTCCGGCGACGCCGTCACCTGGTCGTACTGATCGCGCATCTCGGCGAGACGGGTGATCGTGGTGGGATCCTTGCCGGTGACGGTTTCCTCGGACGCGAAAATGCGCTGCGTCCAGTGTTCGGTGACGGTCGGGAAAGTGACTGCCACGATGCCGACCACGCCGGCCAGTACCGCGCCGGTCATTACGCTGCGGGCAGCCGTGCGCCAGACAAGCTGGATCGACGGTGCGCTCAGTGCCATCGCGAACAGGAACAGGAAGACCGTGCCGATCATCAAACTGCGCGTCACGCTCAGCAACTCGACGATCACGCTGACCGCGAACACCGCGATGGTGAAAAACGAAAAGCGTCTGGCGACGACGAATTCGTGCAGTAGCACTGCTTGTAGCCCCAGCAACGTCACGGAGATGATACGAAAGCGCGCATCTTCGAGGTCGCCGCTCGTGGCGAGGCCATAGGCGAAGGTGAACAGGAGACAGATCACGTTGGAGACGAACAGGGCTTTCTCGAACTGCGAGATTCTGTATTCGCTCCACGGACGGCAGGCCACGAGGTAGCCCAGCAGAAACAGCACGAACGGCAGGAGCACGCGCAGATAGTTGCCGGTGTCGTTATCCTGAACAAACTGGGCGACGATGCTGCCGAGCACGCACAGCAGCACGCTGAAGGTGATCACCGAGCGCAGCCGCGAGCCGTTGTGAAAGCGCGGCGCGATCAGCGCGAGAGCGAGCCCCGCGGCGATCACGGGGATGACGAATACGAACTGGATAAAGTGGCCTACGTTGGCGTCGGGCGCTTTATAGTCCAGTGCAAGCGGTAACAGAAATAACCATATCCAGAGCGTCGCATACTGATGGCGCATTGCTGATTCCTCCCCGTGCTGTCGATCCGCCGTTGGTCTATAGCGGACGGTCTCGCATCGGGTCATTGTGCGGGAATATCCCCATGTGGCCGTTCCACCTGGCCAGTTTCGTCGCCCATTGCCTGGGTTCTGGCGACAGTGGCAAGGGCGGTCCCTGCAAGACGCGCGCACACTTGTCGATGTTGTCGGCCAATGCCTTGATGTTGGCGCGCGCGCACGCGTGCCGCCACCGAAGATGCAAAAAGGAACACGCGCCCAAGAATGGCGACAGGGGAGAACAACATGAAATTATTCGGCGGGGCGAAATCCGTAACAGCTGGGCGGGCCATCGAGCTGGATTTCGTGCGCGGCATCGCCATTATCATGGTGATGGGCTTTCACTTTCATGTCGTTCAGACCGGCAACATCCTGATTGAGATCATCGAGTACCCCCTGAAGAATTTCGGGCGGGAAGGCGTCAACCTGTTCTTTACGCTGAGCGGATTTCTGGTTGGCGGCCTGCTGCTTCGACAGTACGCCGAAACAGGTAACGTCGACGCGAAGCGCTTTATCGTCCGGCGGATTTTCCGCATCTGGCCTGCGTATTACGTGCTGATCGCGTTTCATGTGCTGGCCGGGCGGCATCCGTGGAATACGTTTCTGGTGCAGAACCTGACCCACCTGCAGAACTATCTGGGCACCTCGATTACCCAGACCTGGAGCCTCGCGGTCGAAGAACACTTTTATCTCGTCCTGCCGGCGCTGCTGTTGCTGTTCGCGCGCTGGCGCCTTGGCGCATGGACGATTGTCGGCGTGCTCACCGGAATCTGCGCGGTGGTGTTCACCGCGCGCTGCTTCGCGGTGGCGAGCGGCAACCTGGAAGGGGCATTCGCGTACACGCAATATCGCATCGACAGTTTGCTGGTCGGCGTGATTCTGTCCGCGATCTACTGGATGAAACCGGGCGTCTATCATCAGATCGCAAAGCGCAAATGGCTGCTGGTCGCCAGCATCGTGATTCTGTGTGCGTGGCTCGCCCTTGCGACGAAACACATCGCGCTCGACGAAAGCATCGGCTATACGATTCAGGCGCTCGGTTTTGCCGCGCTGATCGTGTTCGTGCTGGAGTATTCGGGATCGTTCAAGACGTCGTGGGTGTATCGCGGGATTGCCTGGATCGGCCTCTATTCGTATGGCATTTACCTGTGGCATTCGCTTGCGCTCGCTCCGGGCGACATGCTGATTCGGAAAGCGACTGCCATGGGTCTCGCGCCGAGCGTAATCTGGATCGTGGCGCTTACCGCGCAGTTCGCTTTCGCGATTGCGATTGGCTATGTGACCACGCGCGCGATCGAGTATCCGTTCCTGCTGATGCGCAACGCGCTGTTCCCGGCGAAGCGCAACAGCTCGGTGCGCGAGGAAGTGCCTGTTGCCGGCGGCCAGTTGTCCTGAGTACGTTCAAATCAGGCCATCTGCTGAAGCAAGGTCTGCTTGAATTGCCCGAGCGTATGCCGTGACAGCAGGTCTTCGCGTGCCGCCGGAACGGCCTCGGGCTCGTGCGGCCACGAGGTCATGGTCTCGGTGATCGCCTTGCCGATCGAGGCGGAGCTCAGGTCCTTCAGAATCGGTCCCAGTTCGCAGCGCCGGCTGAACCAGCCGATCAGTCCATCTTCCGTTGCAATCACGGGCTTGCCGAAGCGGTACGCCTGCACGAGCACGCCGCTCATGCCGTAGTGCCCCTTGTAGCCTAGCCAGACCGCGTCGCAGGCGGAGAACAGATCGCGCTCGACGTCGCTCGCAATGAACGAGTCGAGTACCAGCGGCGCGGGCGTGAGGTTGCGCACATGATTGCGCATGAAATGGCGAGTGCCCGCATCCTGCTCGCCCGCGACGATCAGCGTGGGCGCATGCTCCAGACGCGTCAACGCGTGGACCAGTTCGTAGATGCCCTTGCGTTCGGTGATCGAGCCGTACACCAGCAGATAACGCTGCGCGGGGTCCAGTCCGAGCCGCTCACGGGCCAACACTGGATTTTCCGCATGCTCGTCCGGAAACGGGTCCGCGACATAGGCGACGGCCGCGCTGTTTTTCGAGGCGTTGTGCGCGGACCATTCCGGCAGAGTCGGGTCGATCGTCAGCAGTGTGCGCAGCCCGACGGAGCGGATTGCACGCTTGAAAAGCAGCGCTTTGACCGCATTCACAATCGGTCGGTCGGGCGACTTGATGCCGACCTTGTGATGATGGAAGGTCGAGCGCATCGTGATGCCGATCCAGGGTGTCTTGCGAAAAGGCGAACCGAGAAACGGCAACGCGTAGAAGAAGTAATCGACATAAGGCACAACCACCAGCCTGATCGGCTGCGCGTGGCTGACGATGCGATGCACGCGCTTGAAATAGCGGTGAAAGCGTGAATACTGGTTCGACTGGCGCAACAGCCCGCGGGGCCGCTCCTCGGGGTCGACGAAGGCGATCTGCAGATCCGCGCGGTTCGCGGCGACGATCTGTCTGGCGAGCCGATGGTCTTCGTTGGCGGATTCCGTTGCGAGGATGCAGGGATAGCCGGCTTCCGTGCAGGCCTGCATGGTCCATTCGACATAACGCCAGCGGTGGCCGGTGAGGTTGGGTTCCACAATCAGGACGTAGTCTTGTTCCATCGATGCAGTGGTCTTCAGTGGTCGAATGCGTTGTGGAAAAGCACCCTTGCGCCGGCTGTCTGAGGCGCTAGCTGAACAACGTTAGCATCGGCGGCGTCAGTGAATCCGTCTATTTGACCCGTTCTGTGGGTAAACGTACTAGAGCGCAATGGCTTCGGCTGAACTGACCTAGCTGATGGCGGTTGTTGCCGATTGTCTCGCTGTAAGGTCGTATATGGGATTCGATGAAAAAACTCGCCAGCTTGCTGGTGCAATCTAACAATTTATGCGCCGGCGGCGTTTCGCAGCGATGCATTGAATCGCTGCTTATGGCCGAGTCAACGGCGCTCCGATTCGACGGAGAAACAGCTTGCGGGCGATCAGGCTTCCGGCGCTCTCGATAGCGGCCAGCTTCGGCGCGAGCGCGGCGACATGGGTGCTATTGCAGCAGTTCGCCGTGCGTGGACTCGTAGCCATCAAATTTCTTGCGATTGGCCGGATGCTCGGGCCGGCGGCGATCGGCAGCGTGAGCGTGGCCTTGCTCGCGGTGGCGATTGCCGAGGCGTTGTCGGACACGGGTCTCGCGCAGGCGGTCATTCAAGGCGAACATCCACCGTCGCGTTCGCAACTCGGCGCGGTGTGGACCACGCTGACCGCGCGCGGCGTGCTCATCTCGCTGCTGCTGGTCGCGCTTGCACCATTGCTGAGCAGTCAGTTTCATCTGAACGGTTCACTGGTGCTGATTCAGCTTGCCGCGTTGCTGCCTCTGTTACGCGGTCTCGCATCGCCCACTTACTACCTCGTGCAGCGCGAGCGGCGCTTCCAGCATATTGCCGGCGTCGAGGTCGGGGCGGCATTTGTCGATTGTTCGGTGGGACTGGGCCTCGCGTATTTCGGTGCCGGTGCGGCCTCGGTGCTGCTTGGCCTCGTGGCCGGCGAGAGCCTGAAAAGCATCCTGACCTGGGCGACGATGAAACCGCGTCCGCCGATGCGCGCCGTGTGGTCGGGCATTGGTCACTACGTCGGCTTCAGTCGCTGGATCTGGGCGAGCAGTGTGATCAACCTGCTGCTCAACCAGTTCGACAAGGTCGTGGTCGGCAAACTGCTCGGCCCGGCGCAACTGGGTGGCTATCAGATGTCGTCGCGACTCGCGCAGATGCTGCTCGCCGACGCCGCGATCGCCATGTCGCAATACCTCTTTCCCACCTTCGCGGCACGTCATCGCCGGAGTCCGCAGGCCGCATCGCGGCTGATCAAGATTTATCTGCTCGTGATCGCGATCGGGCTGGCGGGGTTCGTCGCGGTGCTGAGGCTGATCGCCGAGCCGCTCTTCTCGCTGATTCTCGGCGCGGCCTGGTTGCCTGCGGTGCCGCTGTTCAGAATTCTGGTGATCAATATGGCGATCGGCGCGTTGATTGCCGTGCTGGTCGCTTATCTGCGCGCGGTGGGTGACGCGAAGGCGACGGTGCATGCGTCGCTGATTCAGGTTGTCGTGCTGCTGGCGAGCGTGCCTGCGGCGGTTCATTGGTGGGGCGTGACGGGTATTGCCTGGTCCATGACCCTTGGCCTTGGCTGCGCCGCGGCGTGGATGCTGTTCAGAACGTTGACTGCAAGGACTTCATGATGCGCGTCTTACATCTGGTTCTGGCGCCGCGTTTGTCGGGCGCCGAAGTCCTCGCCAAGGATCTCGCTATCGATCAAAGCGTCGAAGGCATGGCCGTGTGTGTCGCCTCGCTGTTGCCCGTGCACGCCGAATTCCTGCCCTTGCAGGACGAACTGCAGCGGCACGGCGTGCAGTGCTGGTTTCCGTCGCGGCGCAGGCGCCTCGCCGGCAAACTGTCGAATCTTTTCTTCACGGTACGGCGATTTCAACCGGACGTGATTTTCGCGCACGCCACGATTCCTTCGTTTTATGCGCGCGCGTTGCCAATACGGGTGCCGGTCGTCTACGTCATGCATTCGGCCGCCAACGATTTCGAGCGGCCGCTGTTCCGGCGCGTCGAGCACATCCTGTCCGGACGTGCCCGGGTCGTGATCAGCGTATCGCAACAAGGCATGACCGATTACGTGCAGGCCATCGGACCGCATCCTTCGATGACCGTGGTGCCCAACGGGGTCGACCTCGGCCGCTTCACGTTCACCGACGGTGCCGGATATAGTGGCCGGGCGCCCCAGGTCGTGCAGATCGGGCGATATGCGTCGGTGAAGAATCAGCTTCTGACGGTGCGTGCCTTCGGCCAGGTGCTCGAGCAGGTGACGGACGCGCGCCTCGTGCTGTACGGCGTGGTCGAAGATCCGGCTTACCAGCGCACCGTCATTGGCCTCGTGCAGGAGTTGGGGATCGCGCACCGCGTCGTGGTGGCGGGTCCGCGCACCGATGTGGCGAGCGTGCTGTCGGAGTCGAACGTGTTTGTCATGCCCTCGCGCTCCGAGGCGCACAGCGTGGCGTTTCTTGAAGCGTTGGCTTCCGGTATCCCGATCGTCGCGAGCAGGATTCCGTCGTTTTCCTTCGCGAACGGCTTTCCCGGTGTGCAGTTAGTCGATACGGACGATGTGCCGTGCTATGCGGATGCCGTGGTCGCGGCGCTGGGGCAGGCGCGGGCGCAACGCTCGCTTGCCGGTCTGACGCTTAGCGATACGGCGGCTCGCTATCGGGCGATTGCGCATCAGGTCAGTAGCCATCTCGCCGTGCCGGCCCGTTAGTTCTTCGGCTGGACCTTGCCTGTTGCTTGCGCCGGGACACCTGACGTTCAATGGTGACTGATCGAGAGGCCGCGTTCGTCGAGCGTCGTCTCGGGTGCGGGCGTCGACGGCCACGCGCTCGCCAGTTCGGACTCGCGCATCGCGAGGGTCAGCAGGCGCTGGGCTTCCTTGCTGCTCGAATCGACCTGCAGCGCATCGCCGGCTTTGTGCCAGACGCACGCCCATCGTGCGACATAGCCGCAACCTCGCGCCACGCTCAAAAGAGCGTCCCGCTCTTGTTCACGCGCGGTCACGGTGTCGCGCATGCGCAGTGCGTCGGGGTTGTCCGGCTGGGCCGCGATGGCTGCCTCCAGGCGCGCTTTCGTCGCCGACAGATTGTTCTGCTGCAGATTGGCGCGGGCGGACCTGATCTGCTTCGAGGCGTCTACGCCAGCTTTGACGGGCGGGTTGTAGGTCTGGCCGCCCGGGTTGTGCTTCGCCTCGGCCGATGCCGTAATCATGCGCCGCGGAGCCGGCGGCGGCGCAACCGGTGCCGGGACAGGAAGCGATCGCACGGGCACGGGCTTCACGGGCCGTTGAGCAACGAAGACCGGCGCGGACCCCTGAGCGAGGGCAAGCGGCGGTTTCACGTTCTGGGTCTTCACTTTGCCGGACACCGCGATAGGGGTGCCGTCGTCCGAGTCGTTGCTGTGAATGAAGCCCAGGTACACGGCGGACGCGACAACCAGCATCGAGACGCCGAGCACGACGGGCTGGCGCAGTCTGTGCACGACGGGGGCGGCGACCGGTGTCTCGCTGGTGACGGAATACGGATCGGTTAACTCTCGCGAAGTCGGGCGCCAGATTCGCGGCGTCATCAGCCGGGTCACTAGCATCGGCTGGGTATCGCCCAGCGGCATTTTCAAGGGGGGAGGCGGCGGTCGGCGCGTGCCGGGCGAATCGACTGGACGCGCGCCGCACTCGGTGCACGGCGTAAAGCGACCGGCTAGCGACGCACCGCAGTGCTCGCATTGGGGGTAATCATGCTGATCGGAAGTAAAGTCGCTAAGCATTGCCGTTTCGCAAACGGGCGTCGAATGCCGGCGCCACAATCAGGAAGAACCAGGCACGGCAGCGAGGCCTGCAATCGGGATTACTGTGCGACGACGTAACCCCGCGCTTGCATGCACGCGCCATACGCGGCCCAATACTGTGTCATTGGCGGCTCAGGCGCCGGCAGCGGCGGCAGCTTCACGCCGGATGCCGCGGCCGTTTGTGCCGCGCCGGCTGCTGCCGTCCCCGAGGCGCCGTTATCCGCGCTGGTTGCCGATGCCGGCGTGGCGGCCGCGGTCGAACTTGCTGTCTTTGTCGCTGCAGCGGTCGTTGCCGTGCTCACGCCGGCTCCGCTTGCGGCTGGTGCGGCTGCGGCTGCGGGCATGCTGGCGCCAGGCGGGGTCGCTGAAAAACTGCTGGAGGGCAAGGGTGGCCGTGAAGGGGCACCCGTCGACGACGTTTTGGTTGCCGCAGGTTTGCGCGGTGGAAGCTGCGATTCGTGCGCGATGTTGATCTTGGTCTGCTTGTTGGCAGTGGCGTAGCACATCGCGGTGTCGATGCTGCGCTGATAAGCGCTTTGACTTCGGATGGGATAGATGAGCGGCTGCCATGCGAAAGCAGCACTGCTAAGCACCGATAGCGTCAATGCCGTATATGTTCTGATTCTCATCGCAGTCGCTCCCGCAGCGATGTTTCGCCGTTCGCCGGCAATCGCGCTTCGCGGTATGTTCTCGTGGCTGCTGATTTTGCCGCTGAACGGCGGCTCACTGCCGCGAAGGCTGCTTTCTTGAGCCTAACACCGGGCACTGTCGACACAAGGCGCCTTATAGCGTACGAAAACGCCATCCTGCAGTCGAATCAAGACACTCCGGCGTGAAAGGGCGGCAAACGCGGCGAAAATCCAGGGGAATTCCCTGGACGCCGCGTGCCGCCACGCTGACTGAGTGACCCGGTTGTCAGATCGCCTTTCTCACCGGTTGGAAATCCACCTGGTCAGCCGCGTTGCGATATTCCGCCAGCCATTTGTCGTGTTTCGTCGCAGCAGCCAAGACGTTGCGCTCCTTGACGTGGCCGAAACCGCGAATCTCGTCGGGGAGATTGGCAAGCCGCATCGCGACGTCCAGACGGTTGTTGTCCAGCGTGCGACAGAACTCGTCGATCAACGCGATGTACTGGTCGATCAGGGCGCGTTCACCGCGCCGCTCGGCGGTCTTGCCGAACACGTCGAACGCACCGCCGCGCAGGAATTTGAGCTTCGCGAGCACGCGGAACATCGGGAGTGTCCATTGCCCGAAGCGTTGCTTTTTCAGGTGACCGTGTTCGTCGCGTTTCGCCAGCAAGGGCGGTGCGAGGTAAAAGCCGAGCTTGTAGTCGCGGCCGGGTTCGCCTTCGAACTGTGCCCGCAGTTTGTCGAAGTACGCCGGGTCGGCATAGAGACGCGCAACCTCGTATTCGTCCTTGTAGGTCATCAGCTTGGCCAGATTGCGCGCGACCACTGGCGTGAGGCGTAGCTTCGCACCCGCGGCGAGCGCGGTTTCCTTGGCTCGCATCCGGTCGACTACCGTTCGATAGCGCGCGGCATACTGCTCATTCTGATAGAGGCCCAGCAGTTCGACGTTACGCTCGATGAGCCGTTCAAGCGACTCCGGCATCTGCACAACGATTGCCTGTTGCTGATTGGTACGCGGCGCGAATGCATCGGCCGCTGCTTCGCCATGCTGCGCGACAAAGCGGCCCCATTCGAACGCGAGGCGATTCTTGTCGACCGCCACGCCGTTCAGTTCGATGGCGCGGTCGAGGCTTTCGTAGCTGACCGGCAACCAACCGCGTTGCCATGCGAAACCCAGCAGCAGCGGATTCGCGTACAACGTGTCGCCAAGCAACGCGAGCGCGAGGCGATTGGCGTCGATAAAGTCGCAGTCCTCGCCGATGCTGTCGCGCAGGTCGCCCTGGATCTGATCGCCGGGAAAGGCCCACTGCGGATCGCGCACGAATTGCGCGGTCGGTGTCGCGCCGCTATTGATCGCCGCCTTGGTGACACCGCGTTGCGTGCGCGCCAGCACTTCGGCGGACGCTGACACGATCGCGTCGCAGCCCAGAATCAGGCGCGCTTCACCGGTCGCGATGCGGGTTGCGTGCAACTCGTGCGGCGTTGCTGCGATCTGCACGTGGCTTAGTACAGCGCCGCCTTTTTGCGCGAGGCCCGCCATGTCGAGCACGCTCACGCCTTTGTTCTCGAGATGCGCGGCCATGCCGAGCAGGCCGCCGATCGTCACGACACCGGTGCCGCCGACACCCGTTACGAGCACGCCATAAGGTTTTGCAAGACCTGCGATCTCTGGGCGCGGCAGTGCGGTGAAGTCCGGAAGCGCGGTCCCACTGGCCGTCTTCGCCGGCTTCTTCAATTGCGCGCCTTCAGCGGTGACGAAGCTCGGGCAAAAGCCGTTCACGCACGAGAAGTCTTTGTTGCACGACGATTGATTGATCTTGCGCTTGGTGCCTTGCGGCGTTTGCAGCGGTTCGACAGACAGGCAATTCGATTTCACCGAGCAGTCGCCGCAGCCTTCGCAGACGGCGTCGTTAATGAACGCCCGCCTGGCCGGATCCGGATAGGTGCCGCGCTTGCGGCGCCGGCGCTTTTCGGTCGCACAGGTCTGGTCGTAGATCAGGATCGTGGTGCCTGCGACCTCGCGCAACTCGCGTTGCAGACGATCGAGCTCGTCGCGGTGATACACCTTCACGCCTTCCGGCAAGCGTACGCCCGTAGCGTATTTTTCGGGTTGGTCGGTGACGACGAGCACCTGCTTCGCACCTTCGGTCGTTACCTGGAACGCGATCTGAGGCACCGTCAGCACGCCGTCGATGGGCTGGCCGCCGGTCATCGCGACCGCATCGTTATAAAGAATCTTGTAGGTGATATTCGCACCGGCCGCGATCGAGGCGCGGATCGCCAGCAAACCCGAGTGAAAGTAAGTACCGTCGCCCAGGTTCGCGAACACGTGACGTTCGTTTGTGAAGTGCATCTGGCCGGTCCACGCGACACCTTCGCCGCCCATCTGGCTGAAGGTTTCCGTGTTGCGGTCCATCCAAATGGTCATGTAGTGACAGCCGATGCCGGCCAGCGCGCGTGAGCCTTCGGGGACGCGCGTCGACGTATTGTGCGGGCACCCCGAGCAGAACCACGGTTGCCGTTCGGTGACGGTGCGCGGCGTGGCGGCGTCGCGTTCCTTCGCTTCGATGATGGCGATGCGTGCTTCGATCCGGGCGCGTACGTCCTCAGGCAAATCGGCTTTCGCGAGACGCCGCGCGATCGCCTTCGCGATCAGCGCCGGCGACAGTTCGTATTGCATCGGCAACAGCGCCTGGCCGCGCGGGACCGACCACTCGCCGCCTGCATCGTCGCGTTGATCGAACTTGCCGAATACCTTCGGGCGCACGTCGTCGCGCCAGTTGTAAAGCTCTTCCTTTAGCGCGTATTCGAGTATCTGGCGTTTCTCTTCGACCACCAGAATTTCGTCGAGTCCCGTTGCAAAATCGCGCGCGTTCTGCGCATCGAGCGGCCACACGCAACCGACCTTGAGCACGCGAATGCCGATCCGTGCGCAGGTATCGTCGTCGAGCGACAGGTCCGCCAGCGCCTGGCGCACGTCGAGGTAGGCTTTGCCCGCGGTCATGATGCCCAGACGCGGCGTCGGGCTGTCGATCACCACGCGATTCAGTTTGTTCGCGCGCACATAGGCGAGCGCCGCATACCACTTGTGGTTGAGCAGACGCGCTTCCTGCGCGAGCGGCGGATCGGGCCAGCGGATGTTCAAGCCGCCGTCGGGCATTTCGAAGTCATCCGGCAACACGATCTGCAAACGGTCCGGGTCGATGTCGATCGACGCGCTGGCCTCCACGACGTCCGTCACGCATTTCATCGCAACCCATAGACCGGAATAGCGGCTCATGGCCCAGCCGTGCAGGCCATAGTCGAGATATTCCTGCACGCTCGCCGGATAGAGCACCGGAATGCCGCTCGCGACGAACATATGTTCGGACTGGTGCGCAACAGTCGACGACTTCGCCGCGTGATCGTCGCCCGCCAGCACCAGCACGCCGCCATGCGGATCGGTGCCTGCCGAGTTGGCATGCTTGAAGACGTCGCCGGTGCGATCGACACCCGGTCCCTTGCCGTACCACATGCCGAATACGCCATCGACTTTCGCGTCGGGCCACAGATTGAGTTGCTGCGTGCCCCACACTGCGGTGGCGGCGAGATCCTCGTTAACCCCAGGCTGGAACACGACGTCGTGTTCCTTCAGATGCTTCTTCGCTTTCCACAGTGCCTGGTCGAACGCCCCGAGCGGCGAGCCGCGATAGCCCGATACGTAACCCGCCGTGTTCAGTCCCGCGCGACGGTCCCGTTCTTTCTGCAGCATCGGCAAGCGGACCAGCGCCTGGGTGCCGCTCATGTAAACGCGGCCTTTCTCAAGCGTGTATTTATCGTCGAGTGAAACGGCGGCAAGTGCGTCCTGCAGCGGGGGCGATAGGGGGGCGTTCATGGGCGGCGTCTCCAGTAGCTTTATTGTCCTGGCGAGTATAGGAAGCCGAATTCCCATCGTAAAATCACAAATACCGAACCCTGCTATGCGAAAAACACATGTCAAAAGACGTCACGTTGCGGCAGATGCGTTACTTCGTTGCGGCCGCGCAAAACGGGCAGTTTTCGATGGCGGCGGCGACCGAACACGTGTCGCAATCCGCGATTACCAATGCGGTACTTGCGCTGGAGGAGACGCTGGGAACCCGGCTTTTCGAACGCCTTCCACAGGGTGTCGCGCTGACGCCGGATGGGCAGGACTTTCTCAATCACGCGCGTCACATCCTCGATTCGGTGCGCGACGCGATCTACAAGGCGCCGTTTCGCTCACACGACCTTAAGGGCACGGTGCGCATTGCTGCCTCGTACACCTTGCTCGGTTATTTTCTGCCGGAACTGTTGGGGCGGTTTCGCGCGACCTATCCCCACGTCGAGCTGGATCTGCGCGATGCCGATCGTCCCGAGATCGAGCAGGCCGTACTCGACGGCGACATCGATCTGGGCGTGGCGTTGCTGTCGAACGTGGATCATCTCAAACGGTTTCAGCATCACGTGCTGATTCGTTCACGGCGTCAGTTGTGGACGGCGCCGACGCATCCGCTGGCACAGGTGAACTCGCCGTCGCTCGCGGACATTGCGGCGTATCCGTATATCCTCATTACCGTCGACGAGAGCGAACGAGCGACGCTGCGTTACTGGAAAGAAAACGGCGTCGAGCCGAATATCGCATTTCGCACGAGTTCAATGGAGGCGTTGCGCGGACTGGTCGCGCATGGCTTCGGCGTGACGATCCTGTCGGACATGGTGTTTCGGCCCTGGTCGCTGGAAGGCAAGCGGATCGATGCCCGGCCAATTCTCAATGCGATCCCGCAGATGGATGCGGGGATGTTGTGGCGCAAGGGCGCGACGCTGGATGCGCCGGCTTTGGCGTTCCAGCAGTTTCTGATTCATGCGTGCGGCAGCTAGATATCGGCGCATTAGTTCTGAGTGGCCACATCGGTAGCGTCGGCCAGTAGCAGCGGGTGCCGGGACAGGAGGCGATCGCTCGGGCGCCGGATCGTGTGTGTGAGAGCGCACTTAACTTTGGCGGGGAACGGCGCTTACTGGGCGCGTTAGTACTGTCTGAGGTAACGCGCATGCCATTCAGTAATCCAACCCTGACGCGAGACGTTAACCGCTACCAGCGCTTAGAACAATGAAACCTGTCATTTTCAATGGGCATTTTGGCTGGCTGCATCCGGCCGACGGTAACAAGGGTGTGGTGCTTTGTAACCCCTTCGGGCACGAGGCAATGTGGCTGCATCAAGCGCTGCGCGAACTCGCGCAGCGTCTGGCCGCACGCGGCGTTCCGGTTTTGCGTTTCGATTATCGGGGGACAGGCGATTCCATTGATGGCGAAGGTCTGGTGTGTCCCACCGATTGGGCGGACGAAGTTATCGAGGCAATCGACTATTTGAGGAGCATCACCGGCATAGAGCGGGTTTCCCTCGCGGGGTTTCGCTTGGGCGCAACGGTCGCTGCATGGGCGGCGCGCAAGCGCGAAATCGAATCGATCGCCATGCTCGCACCGGTTCGGTCGACGCGTCTTTTTTGGCGCGAAATGAACATCCTGAATCAGACCTGGAAACAGACCGCAGGTGTTGGCGCAGACCATGAGCAGACGCAGCCTGGGGCGCGGGACATCCTGGGCCATAGGGTCAGTGCGCAGGCGCTTGAAACAATCGGCGACCTCGACCTGTGCAACGAGCCACAGGTACCCGCGCAGCGGATCCTGATCGCTCACAGCGGCCAGCGCGACGGCAGTCACCAGCTCACTGCCCACTATGAACGCAACGGCGCCTGCGTGGAGTCTGTAGCCTTCGAGAACTACACACAGGTACTCCAGACCGCATGGCTGACCGAGCTCCCGGAATTACTGCTGAACAGGGTGGCGGACTGGCTGTCGGAGGGAGGGGAGCGGTGCGTCCGGGCGCCGGCAGTGTCGGTTGACGCGAGCCCGGTTCTCGTCAGCACGTCCGCCATGGAATACCCGGTGCACGTGGCGGGCGGGCGTGTTTTTTGCATCCTGTGTGAACCTGCCATGCGGCGCACGGCGCGTGAGCACACGCCAGTGCTTCTAATCGCCAATACGGCCGCCACGCATCACGTCGGCGACGGACGTTTTGGTGTCGAGCTCGGACGGGAACTCGCGAAGCGCGGTTTCGCGTCGCTGCGAATCGACGCCGAAGGGCTTGGCGACAGTTGTTCTGCGGCACGCACCGGCGGTCCTGGCCAAACGGTCCTCGATGCGATGGGGGGGGATCTGTCCCGCGCGGCGGATTGGCTTGCCGGACGCGGTTACCGTGACGTCGTAGTGTTCGGCATCTGCGCGGGGGCATACGCGGCGCTGCAGGCGACGAGACTGCACCGCTCGGTGCGTGGACTCATTATGGTCAATCCGGTCGCCTTTGTCCTGCCGGACGGATGTACGATGCAAGGCGCGGCCGAGCGTAGGCCGGGGTCGCCGCGAGTCTATCTGCGCTCCATGATGCGCGCCGGGAAGTGGCTCGAGGTGATCCGCGGCCACGCGCGGCTTGGACCCGCCCTGCGCACGATGTGGCGACACGCAATTGCGTATGTACAGGACATGGTGGCGGCCTGGAGTGGCGAAGTGCTGTGCCCGGCGACGGAAAGCCACAAGGTCCGCAAACTGTTTCAGCGACTGGACGCGGACGGTGTTCACATTCGTCTGCTCTTTAGCCCGCGGGACCATAGCCTCGGCGAACTTCATATGCACTTTGGTGTGAATGGTCGCCGTTTGAAAAAGCTCTCGCGTGCGCATGCACTCATTGTTCGCAACATGGATCATGAGGTGCTGAGTCGAATTGCACGGGAAGATGTGATAGCCGTATGTGAGGAGCTGCTACGCGCAGTATTCCATAGCGCCGCCACAGACGACAAAGTCTCCCCTGTACCGAAAGCGGTCGGCGCCACAGTTGCATCGCGCCCAGCTCATGCCGGCATCGGCGCTGGAAAAAATAGAAGCGCGAGTCGCGGATCGGACGTCCCAGCAAGTTCTCCCCGGGCCAAAAACTCGGCATGACGCGACACAGTTCTGTCTAGCGCGGTTCAACCGCTTGCGCTTTGCTCCATTGCGTCACTTCGGACGCGTTGCTGTCGAGCCAGCTGGAAACGGGCACGACCTTGCCGTGACAAATCACGATGAGCGCCATAGCGACCGCGGCGAACGGCGTGGAGTCGTGCATCGAGAATTTCCCGACTGAAAAGGTGCGGACACGTGACTGAGCCATCAGGCTGCACGTCATGCCGGCGATAAGCGTGCCGAGCAGCCACCCGGTCACGACTTCGGCGGTTGAATGCAAGCCCATGAGGACCCGCGATACGCCGATCGCTAATGCGCAAGCGAGGCCGAAAAGATAAGCCAGCGCAATAGTGCGTGGTTTCGCCTGAGTCGCGCAGAGGCCAAAAGTCGTTGGATAGACCGCGCTGGCCAGCATGGAATGACCGCTGATGACCGCAAAGTTCAGCGCGGGTATTTCGACCCCCCAGGCTGCGTGGGCAATCCGGCTTGCTGCGACGGCCAATACTCCCACACTAAAACAGCACGTCCAGGCAAGCAATGGTCGCCACGCCCGCGTCGCTGCAAGCCACAGCATGACGACACCCGCGAGGAGCGACGTCAGGTAAGGATCGCCGAAGTTGGTGACATAAGATAGCAGCCGCACAGTAACTCCTTATGTCAGACAGATCATTTGTCTAGTTAGAAACTAATTGCGCGATTTGGTGCGACCTGGCGCAATGGCATTCCGCGCTATCCGGCGCTACGCAAGCGGGTAAATGCTGCGCTCAGCGGCCACACTACCCAGAGCGTTCGCGCCTGTCACACGCCGTTCAATTTTTTTCCATATAACATGGCTGCGTGACTCGCAACGCGCTGCACGCAACCCACAGGGACCGACCCGCTATGTCGACTCGCTCGGTGCGCCTGGTCATCATCGCAGCGCTGCCAACTGCATATCGCGATCTCCAGTGCGACCCCGGCGTTTCCTGTTGATTGGTTAGGAATGCGGTGATTCGCGCCCAGTTGGTCAGGCGCACGGCGCCAATAAGAGCGATAGTTTGGCGGATGGTGAGACGCATAATGGACAACCCTAAGTGGCGTGAAAAAGGTGTAATTCGTCTTATTTTATTAAAGCCTCCTACGGAGTCTGGAAGCTGCGTGTTTTGTCTGATAGTTAGCACCTGAGTTGGTGAAGTACAACTTACCCGACCAGTCGACAAGAATTGCTGTTGCGTGGAAATCGATTTTATTAACGGATCCGCATACGACAATTTCAACAATCCGCATACCAAATGGGGTGATAGTCCTGGCAGTCCTGGGTAAAGGATCATCAACAGGAAAAGGTTCCGATTTGGACAACCAATCTTATCGATCGTTAGTTTATGTGTCCCGTTCACCCGAGCGGAGTCTGTGCGACAAACTCGGACAACGTGGCTGGGAGGTTGCACCGCTGAGATCCGGTCGGGCGGCCAGGGCTTATCTCGCCGCGCACCATCCAACCGTAGGCGTGTTCGACTTCGCGAGCGGCTTCTCGTCACGCGAACTTGCCAGTTTCCAATCCTGCTTCGCCACGGGGGGGATAGGCTGGGTCGGCATCCTCGCCGTGCCTCAGCTAACGAACGAACTTCAGCGCAGTGTGATCCGGCGGTATTTCTCACGGTTTGTCACCGTTCCTTATGAGCTCGACAGCCTTGTCGATACCATTGGGCATGAGCATGGCATGATGGTACTCAGCACGGAACCAGATCCGCTCACGGTTGACAATGAAATGGTCGGTACCTGTCGTACGATGAAAGAGCTGTTTCGCGCCATAACCAAAGTTGCGAACAGCGACGCACCCGTGCTGATTTCCGGCGAGTCGGGCACGGGTAAGGAATTGACGGCCGTGGCCATCCACAAGCGTTCGGTGCGGCGCAATGGCCCCTTGGTAGCAATCAATTGCGGGGCGCTTCCCTATCATCTCGTGCAATCCGAGTTGTTCGGGTATGAACGCGGAGCCTTCACGGGTGCGTTCCAACGTAAAATTGGCCGCATCGAGGCTGCGCACGGCGGCACGCTGTTCCTCGACGAGATCAGTGATTTGCCGTTCGAAAGTCAGTCTATCGTGCTGCGTTTTCTGCAGGACAGGAAGATTCAGCGGCTCGGTAGTACGGAGTCCATCGATGTGGACGTGCGGATCATTTCCGCAACTAATGTCGCGCTCGAAAAGGCCGTCGCCGAGCAAACGTTTCGCGAAGATCTCTATCACCGGCTGTGTGTGCTGCGCATAGCGGAGCCACCGCTCAGGGAGCGTGGCGAGGACATCGAGGTACTCGCATATCACATACTGGAAAAATACCGCGCCGACGCCGCTCATCGGATCCGCGGATTCTCCGGTGAAGCGATTAAGGCGATGTACGCGCATAGCTGGCCCGGTAATGTTCGCGAACTCGTGAACCGCATCCGTCGTGCGATCGTGATGTCGGATAGGCGCGTGCTTGGCCCGGCCGAGCTGGAACTGGACTATCTGTTGAGCGAAGGCGACAACACGCTGACCCAGGTGCGCGAAGCCGCGGAACGAAATGCCATTGCAGCGGCCCTGCGTCGTCATCGCGGCCGGTCACTTCACGCAGCACGCGAGCTCGACATCTCGCGTGCGACACTCTACCGGCTAATGGCGAACCACGACGGCCGTGCGCATCGGGACGGCATTGCCGCTTCCACGCGATGCCCGGATGTCCCCGCCGCATGCGACGCGGAACAGGAAGCGTGGGAGGATCGCTACGCCAAAGTGGGCAACACCCGGCGCAAAGATTGAGCGCGTCAGGAATGCATGCGTCCATAGTTGTCCTCGAACCTGACAATGTCATCTTCGCCCAGATACGTACCGGACTGCACCTCGATCATCTCAAGCGCTGTCTTGCCCGGGTTGCTCAGGCGATGCACCGTGCCGAGCGGAATATAGGTGGACTGATTTTCACTCAGCAGGAAGGTCTTTTCGCCGCACGTCACCTGCGCTGTCCCGCGAACGACAACCCAATGCTCTGCCCGGTGGTGATGCATCTGCAGCGACAGGCTGCCGCCCGGCTTGACGACGATACGCTTCACCTGAAAGCGATCGCCCGAGTCCAGCGAATCGTAAAAACCCCACGGCCTATGCACCATGCGATGGTGATCCGCTTCTGAACCGTGCTCAGCACGAATACGTGACACGACGGACTTGATCTGCTGGGCGCTCTGCTTGTCCGCGACGAGGATCGCATCCGCTGTTTCGACGACTACTACGCCGTTCAAACCAACGCACGCAATGAGACGACCTTGGGAGTGCGCAAAGGTGTTGACGGTGTCTTCGAAGATGACCCGGCCGCGCGCCACGTTTCCACTCGGATCCTTCGGCATCATCTGCCAGACGGCATCCCATGAGCCGACATCGGACCACGACGAATCCATCGGCACAACAACGCCGCAGGTGCCCTTACATTCGCCGAGTCGTTCCATTACACCGTAATCGATCGATTCGTCAGGACAACCGTCGAAGTCTCTCGCAGCGAGATGCACGAACTTGCCGACCAGTGAACGGTTGCGGTGTGCGGCCTCGCAGGCGGCGTAAATCGCCGGGTGCAGCTCATGGATAACCGATAGCCAGACCGAAGCCCGGACAACGAAGATGCCGCTGTTCCACCAATATTCGCCGGACCGAACGTACTGCTCCGCAAGCTCACGGTGTGGTTTTTCGACGAACCGGTCGATGACGAAGCCGTCATCGCTTCCCAACGGCACGCCTACCCGAATGTATCCGTAGCCCGGCTCGGCGTGGCGGGGCACGATGCCGATGGCGACGACGGCGCCGTCGGCGGCATAGTGCGCGGCGCGCGACACGGCGCTCTGGAATGCGGGTGCGTCGGGGACAACGTGATCTGCAGGCATCACAACGAGCACGGCATCCTTGTCCCCGGCGACCGCCTCCAGCGCCGCCGCAGTAAGCGCAGGCGCTGTGTTGTGTGCTGACGGTTCAAGGAGAATGCGAGACGGTTTGCCGCACTCGCCTAGCTGTTCCGCACTGATGTGGCAATGATTCTCGCCACACACTAAAAGCAGGGTGCTGGAAACCGGCCACAACGTTTCAAGGCCATCAAGGCGTCGTGCGGTCGTGGCCAGCAGGGACTCCTCTCCAATCAGCTCGATGAGTTCTTTCGGATATTGCTCGCGGGAGAGGGGCCACAGTCGCGTGCCGGCCCCGCCCGCCAGAATCACCGGCTGGATCGATAGTCGCTCGTCAGTCATGGACGTGAACTGCAGCAGTTTCGATTGAGGCGCAAATGCGATAGTCATCCGGCGGCTCCGTTTTAGGTGGGCAAGCCTTCGTCATTGCGAAGGGTCTCGCCCTGATTCAGACAACGAAGTGGTAACGGGGACACCATATGTCGGTAACAGGAGCCTCTCTGTGCGGATTCGAACTTAACGATTTGCGACGTGGTTATGTAATACGCGAAGCATGGTTAGCCACGCTAATCCGCGCGTCGTTTAAAGTGATGATTCGTATGATTAGAAAGAGGAACGCAGGATAGCGAATTAATCATCCAGACGTGATGTCTGGAGTTTAAGCATGGTTCAGAACTGAGACACTTTTGGTTCGAACTCGGGTGTTCGGCGCTGCCCTCTCTCGCGCTCGCGGGGCGTATTGCGAACCCTATCTTCCGCCATAGCCCGCAGGGCGTACGTCTATCTCGAAACGCACCGCGTCGCAGCAATTATTGCGCCGCGCCACAGAAATTCGCTGAGCCCGCAAAGTTGTTCAGATATGAGACGGTTCGCGGACCGAATCCGGCGCCCGATCTACATCTATTAATAAAGTCCTTTAAAAACAGTCGTTTGAAACGTATGGCACGCCTCTGGCTAAAGAAGGAATGCCCATGGGGTAATGCCTTCGGGCATTTCTACCGGGCACTTCAGTGGACTATCGCAGTGCAGTAATTTTTAGGCGGTAAACCGTTGCCCTCACACTCTGCATGCCTTTTGGTGTGCTAAGACCGGCAGGAAACGACCATGCTCGACTTTACGAACTATCCATTCGCGAATCACCTGCTAGCCGTCGTACCGGAGCCCGAGATGGCATTGATGGCTCCTCACCTCAAGCTTCAGCGACTACACGCTGGTGAATTACTCTCGGACTCAGGCGAAACCGTCAAACACGTGTATTTCCCGACTACGGCGATTGTGTCGATGCTCTTTCTGATGGCGGACGGCGCGACTGCGGAGGTGGCCGCTGTCGGTAACGAAGGCGTGATCGGCGTTCCGGTGTTGATGGGCGGCGCGACGATGCCCAACCGTATCGAAGTGCGCAGCGGCGGCTATGCCTACTCCATGAGCGCCCAGATATTCAAGCGCGAGTTCGAGCAGCATGGCCCCGTGCATAAGCTGATGCTGCTTTACATCCAGGCGTTACTCACCCAGATCGCTCAGAATGCGCTTTGCAACAGGCACCATCACATCGTCAAGCAGGTGAGCTCCTGGCTCCTGCTCACCCATGATCGGCTGAAGTCGGACGAACTGGTCGTCACCCAGCAACTGATCGCGACCATGCTCGGCGTCCGTCGCGAGGGCGTGACGGAAGCGGCGGGCAAGCTCCAGGACGCCGGACTCATCAGCATGCGTCGGGGTCACATTACCGTACTCGACCGCGAAGGTCTGGAAGAGCATGCCTGCGAGTGCTATGGGATCGTCAAACGGGAATTCCGCCGGCTGCTGCTCGCTAGTGCGGCAGAGAAAGAAGGGGCCACACCGATTGCCCCGCCACCGCCCGTGTACCGCAGAGACAGGGAGCGCGAACGCCAGGTGGTCTGTAGCGGACGTTGACGTCTGAAAGTCACGTGGCGGGGCAGCACCCAGAGTCAGTTGCCGCTTTTGTCATGATCGCGAGTTCGCAGCACGGCCGCCAGCCAGCGCCACGTCATGCGCTTGCGGAACGGGGCCCGCCGCACGTGCCGACGCACGCCGGCAACCTGCCGTCGGGCCTCGACTTCGTCGTGCGATAGCGCGCGTTCCGTTCGTTCATCGGTGCGCCGCGCCGCCACGCATAACGATACGGCAAAAATTACCGCAACGATTTCGAGTATGGCAAGGATGGTCAAAAGGCGCATGGCGTCCACGAAAAGTCGCGCTGTGTCGCGCGGAATAATGGGTTGACAGTCATAGTGTGACATACGGCTCGGGCCGGGCATTTTTGAAAGAACTGCCAATATTCGCCGCTATTCGACGAATAGCCGTGGTCTGCGATCGGGCGGTGGCCGGTTACGATTCGGCATCCGAACCACTTTGTAACGATCCTGATGCGGAGCCGCCGGAAGGGGCTGTGTTCGCATTCGCACATTGCTCATGATTTGGGGCGGCTACAGTCACTGCGCAATGTATTCCCTCCTCCTCTTACGACGATGCTTAGACGCAGCCTGCTCGCCAACTATGCTGGCCAGATTGCTACCGTTGCGCTCGGCATCGTCATGGTGCCGGCGTACGTTCGATATCTTGGCGTCGAAGCGTATGGTCTGATCGCGCTCAATGCCGCGTTGCAAGCGTGGGTGCAGATATTGGATCTTGGACTTTCGCCCACATTGTGTCGCGAACTTGCGCGCGCGCAGGATGAAGCATCAAGGAAGGAGGCGAGTGTCCTCCTGCAGTCACTCGAAAAATTCGTGGCGGCCATGTGCACGCTGCTCTTCGTGCTTTCTTTGCTGGTGGCACCGTTCTTTGCGAAAGACTGGTTGCACGCGGCAGGGTTGCCTGCGCACGAAATCGAAATCGCGTTTGTCTTGATGGTTTTAACCGCTTCGTCGCGTTGGCTTTCTTCGGTCTATCGAGCAGGCATGGTGGGCATAGACAGGCAAGCCACGCTCAACGGAGTGGTTGTGGGCTTTGCCGTCATCCGGGCTGCGCTCGTTGTTCCCGTCATCGCGAGGTGGCCGCAAATCGACGTTTTTTTCCTGTGGCAACTGGGCGCAATTGCCGGCGAAAGTCTGGTCATGCGATTGCTGCTTGCCCGCGTGATAAAAGCGCCGCTACTCACACGAACGTTTTCGCGCACCGCATTATCGGCGCGCGCAAGATTGTCACTGTCCATCGCGTTCTCCGCGCTCGTGTGGGCGACCACCACGCAGATCGACAAGGTCATTCTGTCGAAGGTTCTGTCTCTGCAAGCATTCGGCGTATTTAGCATGGCCACGCTTCTCGCCAGCGGTATCCTGCTGCTGGCCAATCCGGTCCAGCAGGCGTTTATTCCGCGCTTTTCCGCCAACGGCGTGGGCGATAGCCGGAACATCATACCGAGCTATCTGCTCGCGAGCGAGATCACGATGATCGTGGTCATTCCTGCTGCAATGATCTTTGCGATAGCGCCTGACCTCGTTCTCAGGCTGTGGTCAGCGAGCGCGCCCTCGACGCCGGAAGCCTGGCGTGTCCTGCAGTGCTATGCAATCGGTAACGCATGTTCCGCTATTGCGGAGTTGGCTTTCCTCGTGCAATGCGCGCAAGGAAATCTGTCCCTGCAGATCAAGGGTAACGTCGCATTCCTGGTGATTCTCGTACCGGCCGTTTTCCTGGGTTCGCTCAACAATGGGGCAGTCGGCGTGGCTTATGCGTGGCTTGCGTTAGGTCTGTTCCGGGTGCTCGTCTGGGTCAGTATCGTGCACCGCAAATTCCTGCCAGGTATCAACATGAGGTGGTACAGGGATATGGTCGCGCGCACTGTGGCGACGGGATTAGTAGGCTTCGCATTTCACTACACAACCCTGCTTCGCGCATCGAGAACTCAGATTTTCGTTTTCCTCCTCCTCATGTGGCTGTCAATGATGGTGGCCGCCGTGGCTGTCTCACCGATCTCGCAACGCAAAGCGCGCAGTCTCGCCGGGCGTCTCGTCTTCAACTGAACGCGTTGCATGTTCTCTTCGACGTGATCGTCGGCGACGTCGCAAATTCATCGTTCAGCCGGAAGGCCTTCTGTGCGAATCCGAACCGAAGGGTAGCAAGGTGCCGCCTAGGATCGGCAGTAATGGCGCACTGCGGCATGACCGCGCCACGGTTGCTGAACCGTTCAATCATGGAGGTATCGCGATGCGGGTTGCAATTGTTCATGAATGGTTAGTGACATTTGGCGGGTCCGAACGCGTGGTTGAACAGATGCTCGAATGCTTTCCTGAAGCCGATGTCTTTAGCTTGATCGACTTCATGGATGATCGTGCTTTTTTGAAAGGGAAGAGGGCGACGACCTCGTTCGTGCAAAAGCTGCCGTTCGCCAAACGCAAGTACCGTAATTATTTGCCGCTCTTTCCGCTAGCGATCGAGCAGTTTGACCTGTCTGCTTACGATCTCGTTCTTTCAAGTTCGCATGCCGTTGCGAAGGGCGTGTTGGTAGGACCCGATCAACTTCATATCAGCTATGTTCATTCGCCCATCCGCTATGCGTGGGATCTGCAGCATCAGTACCTGACGGAAGCGAATCTGCTGAAGGGCTTTCGTTCGTTGTTCGCGCGCGTCGCGCTGCACTACATACGCACGTGGGACGTGCGTACGGCGAACGGAGTCGATACGTTCGTTGCCAATTCGGACTTTATTGCGCGCCGTGTTAATCGTGTTTACCGCCGCGATGCGACAGTCGTTTACCCCCCGGTAGACACCGAAGCGTTCGAGTTAGGCACGCACAAGGAGTCGTTTTACGTCACGGTCTCCAGAATGGTGCCGTACAAAAAGGTGGATCTGGTAGTGGAGGCCTTTTCGGCCATGCCTGAACGTTCGCTGGTGGTGATCGGGGACGGTCCGGATATGGAAAAGATCCGTTCCAAGGCAGGACCCAACGTCGTAATCCTGGGGCATCAGCCCTTCCCCGTCCTCAGGGACTACCTGCAGCGTGCGCGGGCATTTGTATTCGCTGCAGAGGAAGACTTCGGCATCTCGATTGTGGAGGCACAGGCATGCGGCACCCCTGTGATTGCGTTCGGTAAGGGCGGGGCGTGTGAAACGGTGATCGACGACACACAGCCGCAGCCGACGGGTGTGTTCTTCGACGAGCAGACAGTCGAATCAGTGCAAGCTGCGGTACGCAGATTTGAAGCGAGCGCCGATCAATTTTTGCCCGACAGTTGTCGCGCCAACGCGGAGCGGTTTTCCGAGGCGGCTTTTCGTCGGGGGTTCCTGGCAGTCGTCCTGAAGGCCATGGAATCGCACCGGAATTCTCGCGTCTGGCGCAAGCTCCGTGCGTCAATTCGACCGCCGGTGTGCGCCATGGCAGTCGAAGAAGAACCGGCGGAGTTTGGCGTGACTTCGCTTCCATCCTAATCGGTCTGGAAGGTCTGCCGGCTGCTCAACACGAGGAAATGCCAAGTGAACTCAACCATCAGAATCGAATACGCATCACTGCCTGAACTGGGCGTCACTCCATTTCCTGCCCTGACGAATAAAGTCGCACTGGCGGCCGCGGACATTGTTGGCTTTACTGTGGCACTCCTGGTGACGAATCGCGTGCTGGGCAGCTTTGTCGCCGAGTCGCAGAAGAGCGTGTGGTCGATCTTTTCACATCAGCCCATGCTGATCTACCTGGCGCTAGCCTGCATTGGAACCGTGTGGTTCTGGGCGAGGTTGCGGCACTACTCCTGTCGCAGGCCCATGTGGCGTGAGCTCCAGGAGATTTTCCGGATGTTGATCGTGCTCGCGGTCATTCATCTGGCGCTTACCGCACTGGCCAAAGGTACGTTTTCGCGCGGATGGTGGGCCTTGACCTGGAGCGGCGCCCTGATCTGCGTGCCCGTGTTCCGATCGGTGACAAAGCGCGCACTCGACTGGGCAAACCTGTGGAAAAGGCCGACGCTCATTGTCGGGTGTGGGGAAAGCGCGTTGGAAGCCAGGCGGGCACTGTCGAACCAGTCGTTTCTGGGCGTGGACGTGATCGCCTATGTCGCGCCGGACGCCCAGGCTGCTGTGGACAAAGAGGCGATCTTTGTCTCGGACGCCCCCATTCTGCAGGGCATTACCCCCGCGACGTTCAGATCGTTGCCTGGCATACAGGTTGTGATAGCGCTGGAGCACGATCACCGCGCTTTGCGCGATATGTGGGTTCGTGGACTCACGAAGTACGGCATTCGCGACGTCACTGTGATGGCGTCAATGCGTGGCGTGCCGTTATGCGGTACCGACATATCGTACTTCTTCGGCCATGAAGTGATGATGTTGCGCGTGCAAAACAACCTCGCGCGTTTTTCGGCCAGAGTTCTCAAGCGGATTTTCGACGTCGTGGTGGGAGGATTTCTGTTACTCATGCTGCTGCCCATCTTCGCGATCATTGCGGCCCTGGTGGCCAAGGATGGTAGCTCTGCGTTTTTTGGGCACACGCGTATCGGACAAAACGGCAAAAAGTTCAACTGCTACAAATTCCGTTCGATGGTGCCTGATGCGGAGAAGGTGCTGAAGGAATTGCTCGAACGCGATCCAGTCGCAAGGGCCGAATGGGAGAGGGATTTCAAACTGAAGGACGATGTCCGGATCACGTCAATTGGTGCGCTACTGCGCAAAACAAGCCTCGACGAATTGCCGCAGTTGTGGAACGTGCTGCGCGGGGATATGAGCCTTGTGGGACCGCGCCCGGTAATCGAAAAGGAGATCGTCCGGTACGGTGAGGAATCCGCTTACTATTTCTTGGCAAAGCCGGGCATGACGGGTCTCTGGCAGGTGAGCGGTCGCAATGATACGGATTACGCGCGGCGCGTTTTCCTGGATGCGTGGTATGTGAAAAACTGGTCGCTTTGGTACGACATCATGATCATGTTGAAGACGGTCGCCGTGGTGATCCGGCGCGACGGCGCATACTGATCGACGGGATGCGGATACCGGCGCCGGCTACTCGGACCGACGACACCGTAGGTTACTGTCTATCAGCAATGAGGTAACGGGGCATCGGGCCCACTCGCCAGTCGAAGCTTTGTGCCGTGATCGTTACAGGCGTATCGACACCTTGCCAGTCGCGCTGAACATATCTTCCGGCCGGCAGGTGTAAGGAGGCCGTACTTTCCTTGCCGTCGGTGGTCCAGCCGACGACGACCGGATCATCGGTTCCGTACTGATACGCCTTGACGCTCTCGGCGTCGACTAGCGCCTTTGCCCAGTTACGCTTGCCGACCGTGCTGCTCAATACGGAAGCAGCGACGAACGCCGGTTTGGGCGTCAAATCGTGGTGCAGCAAGCCAAAGTTGTGCTCGATGTTGTTGACGTCGGTGCCATCGTCGACAAAGTCGTACCAAAACACCACCTTAACCGTGCCATAGCGCCGCGACAGCAAATAGGTGCGCACGAGATTGGACGCCTGCGTTGCTTCATCTTGCCCCGGGTCTTTAGGATTCACAGGCCAGCCTAACTCCGTCACCCAAATCTGTAGTGGTCGCCCATCTGCTTTCACATTGTCTGCAGTCAGTCGTTTCAGGTAGGGCCATACCGTTGGGATGCTCACGAAATCGATCGGCGCGCCCGTGGCTCGATAGCCTCTCTCTGGCGTATTGGGCGGCATATAGGGATGTACGCTAAAGCCGTCCTGGTCGTTCAGCCCCCCGTCCTTCATCAATCCAACAATGCAATCACCCCCCGGGCCGCCGCCCGAGCCGCCGCCGCCGCAGGAAATCACGGATGCGTCCGGACTTCGTTGCTTGATGGCGCCGAACGTGTCCTTCAAAAGGGCAAGGTAGGTGGGGTAGTTGATCTTGCCGAAATCCGGCTCGTTCCAAACCTCCCAATGCTTAACCGTCCTACCGTACCGGGCGACCACAGCATCAACGTATCGGGCAAACCGCGCCCGGGCCTCGGGTGACTGCGGAAAGTTCGATTGCGAAAAGAGCGCCGGGTAAGCAACCGGGTTACCGTAGTCGAGAACGACTAAAGGCGAAATGCCGAACTGGGCACATGCGGCAAGGTACGTATCGAAACGCGCGGGAAAGTTAAAGCGTCCTGGCGTTCGTTCGATTGCCTCCCAATAGAGTTCGTCTCGAATCCACGAGAACCCGGCCTGCTTGACGAGCGGCAACAGTACCGAAGGCGGCGGTGTGCCGCCCTGAGCAAAATGGGTGACGACACCGAAGTCGGAAGGCCCCACTTCGTCGCGTTTCGTGACGACGGCCAGCGTGGTCGCTGTCTTGTCGAGCGTTTCTCCATCTGGCGATTTGAAGGTCGCGTCGACGCGGAACAAACCAGAGCGCGGTACGGCTATGCTGACGTCGATCGCCTTGCCTCCCGGTATGTCGCTGATGGCTTTCTGGTACGTGGTGAGCGCAGCCGGCATCAATTTGCCGTTGCTGTCATAGGGGAACACGCTAACCGTTAACTTTGCCTGGCGCATATCGTCCGGCGTCGCGACGACGAACCGGACGATCTTCTTTCCGTTTATCGGCATGACTAGCGAGCCCGGCGGACTAGCGAGGCGTATCTGAAACTGAGCATATGAGGCGCTCGAGAAAGCCAGAAAAAAGAATGCGGACAGCGTAGTGCGCCGGAGTAGGGATGGTTTGAAAAGGCTTCGATGGAGGTGAATCGTCAGCATGGGATCATCCTCGTTGAATCGCTCGTGGAAATAGCCCGTTCGGTTCGACGAGCAAAGATGCGGGTGCTGAGAGGCCACGCGGGATGCCGCTTTTTCTGGGCAACAGGCCAGACCAAAATAGGGTGCGCGGCTCCACTCATCAGTACGGAATCGAACTTTCAAAGCGGTCGGCGGCGCACTTACGTTTGCCGCCGGGCCTTGTGTGTGAAACCGTACTGAGGGAGCTTCCCGCGAGATTGCTTAATGCAGCCTTGGGATGGCTGGCGACCGGCTTCGGCACCCGCACCGTCTGGCACGCCTGAATGGTGCGACAAATCGGAAGGCGACGTAATTCGAACGTTGCGGGCGAAACCTGGGCGCACGGCGCTGCGGTCTCAGGATCATCTGGGGAGATATCTGATGGACGAGTTTGCGGAGCGATCCAACACTCATCGGAAAGTTGTTTCCGTTCCGACGGCGACGCCAACCGACGCTGGCGCGATGCAAAGTCGCAACTGGCCGGTACCGTTTGCGGGGTTTGCAATTAACGGCAAATTCGCATCGCAGCGGATCACTGGCGTGCAACGCGTTGGCTATGAACTGGCGATGGCGTTTCAGCGACTGTTTCCCGAGGACACCGACCTCCCGTTGCTACTTCCCGTTGACGCGCGCACGGACGTCGCGCTGCCGAAAGCAAAAACGGTCGGGCGCTGGTTGAAGGGTTCTTCGTGGGAGCAACTTGCGCTGCCGTTCGCGACCGGCGGGCGAACACTGCTTAGCCTCTGCAACATGGGGCCGTTGTTCGCACGTCGTCAGGTGGTCATGATGCATGACGTGGCGGTCTACGATTTGCCGGAAAACTATTCCTGGAAATTCAGACTCTGGTATCGCTTCGCGTTTTCAATCTTGAAGCACAGCGCCAGTCACATCGTGACGGTGTCGGAATTCTCGAAGAAAAGAATCATGGCGCGTCTCGGGATAGACGCGTCGCGTATTTCGGTCGTCTGGAATGGCGTGGACCATTTCGACAGAATCGCGGCGGACAAGTTGATTTTGTCACGGCTGAATCTACAGCACGACGGTTATGTCCTCGTGGTCGGCAATCTGTCAGTAGGAAAAAACCTTGCCCGTGTGCTTGCCGCAATCGAGCGCCTGAGTGAGCGTCACGACTGGAAGTTTGTGGTTGTCGGCGGGTGCGATTTGCGGATCTTCAATCCTAAAGCCAAGGTGGGCTACGACCTCTCGGAGAACATCGTCGCCGCCGGCTTCGTATCGGACGGTGAGTTGCGTGCGCTGTATGAAAATGCAGCCTGTTTTGTGTTTCCCTCGCTTTACGAAGGCTTCGGCTTGCCGCCGCTCGAGGCGATGTTGTGCGGTTGTCCGGTGGTTGTATCGCGAGAAGCCTCGCTGCCGGAAATATGCGGCGATGCCGCGGTCTATTGCGACGCGCGCTCTGTTGAAGACATCGCCGACAAAGTGGCGCAGTTGATGGGCGACGCAGCGCTACGCGACGTCTGGCGCGCACGCGGCAGAGAGCATGCGCGCCAGTTCCGGTGGGAGCGCTCTGCACGTCAGTTGCTGGATGTTCTCGAGCAACAGCTCGGGGCGGGCGGGGCCGCTCGCCCGGTCTGCGCACCTCCCGTCGCATCAAGGTTTTGACTTGTTACGCTTGCCTGGTAGCCAGGGATCAGAACCGCAACTTGAGCCTCGGTGCGATTCCGAACATAGCGTTTCATATGCCACCAAGTACTCTTGCTTGGTGGAGCGCACCGCGCTTGCTTGACAAGAGGCAGGCATGCAGCAATACAGAGTCTTGGTTATCAACGATTTCGAGCAAAAGGGCGGGGCGGAGGTCGTCTATCGGCAGTCCGCTGACCTTCTACGCGCAATGTCCGGCGTGGAAGTGGAATGCTTTGACGTCAGCCGATTCCAGGGGAGTTTGTCGTTGCTATCCAGATCGTGGAACCTGGCGGCCGCGCGCGCGCTCAAGCAAACTCTTGGCGCCTTTCGGCCGGATAGGATTCTTGTCCACAACTACCACAATGCTTTATCAGCATCGGTACTCGGCGTGATCGCTCGACATAAGCGAGAGTTAGGTTACGCCGCGTATATGACATGTCACGATTTTCATCTTATCTATTACAACCCGACGCTGCACTACATGGTGAACGGCAATATCGAGCATTTGACGCTCGACGCGTTGCAAACGGGGCATGTCTTGATGTTGCGCGTCAGCGCAAAAGGCGCAATCCATGACATCTTTTCGAAAGCCTACTGGCATACAGTGCGCGCGGTGTACAAGCCAGAGCGCATCTTCGATCGGATAATTTGTCCAAGTGATTTCATGCAGGAGGCTTTGCATCGCAGAGGGATCGACAACACGGTGGTCCTTTACAACCCCTCGGTCGTCGGTGTGACGAACAAGCCGGTGAGCGTGCGCGATCGGGAGCGCTTCAGCCTTGCATTTGTCGGACGCGTTGTACGCGAGAAGGGTCTCGCAGAATTTATCGCGCTCGCGAGCTCGATCGATTTTGCGCGTATCGAGCGCATAGGTGTTTTCGGCGACGGTGCCGACCGCGAAGAGATCGAGCAACGATATGCGCCGCTGGTCGAGTCGGGAAAGCTTGTTTTCTTCGGCAGCCTGCCGCAGGACCGGTTGTTCTCGGAACTGCGACGTTTTGCCGATGCGATCGTCCTGCCCTCAGTGGGGGTGGAAGTCGCACCGCTTGTCATTGTCGAGGCGGCGATGCTGGGGTTGCCCACGCTGATCCGGGAGGGTGCCCATCGGTTGGATTTTGGCAATGCCGTCGGCAGCAAGATAACGTATCGCGATGACCCTGAAAGTCTTCGAGCGGCGCTTGATGGGCTTGCCGCGCATCTCGCTACGCCGGAGCGGCGTTACGACGTTAGCCCATTTTTGCCTCAGTGCTATGCGGAGCGGCTGGCACATATCATGCGGATGACATAGACCCAGACACGGACCGCCGGCAGCACGCATGGCAGGCGGTCTCCATAGGTGACGGTGGTCGAAAATTATTGAACATATCCAAGCGTAGAAAAGTCGATCGGGCAACTGCTCTGTGGTGGATGCGCGCGTAACTCGCGCACCATCTCCTCCTGTATTCAGAGAATCGGTGAATAACCACGGACTGACCCACTATGGCGCACGGAATATTGCGGAACATGCTGGCCCTGTCGGTCTTGCAAGTGGCGAATATGGTGCTGCCGCTCGCGACGTTACCGTATCTGTTCCGCGTGCTGGGTCCCAACCACTTTGGCGCCTACGTTTTTGCTCAGGCGGTGGTGACCTATCTGGTCCTGCTGGCCGACTACGGCTTTAACTGGTCAGCTACGGGTGAGATTGCAAGGGTGCAGAACGACCGCGACGCTGTTTCGAGAATTTTCTGGAAAACGCAGGTGGCCAAAACGCTGGTAGCGTGCGTTGGCCTTGCGCTTCTGGTACTTGGCGTTTTGCTGGTGCCGAAGTTCATTGAGATTCGGCCCATCATATTTGCGACCTTTCCGTTGGTGATCGGCACCGTGTTATTTCCGCAATGGCTCTTCCAGGGTTTGGAGCGGATGTCCTTTGTCACCATATCAACGTTGAGCGCACGCTTGCTTGTCATACCCGCTACCTACCTCCTCGTCCACTCGCCCGACGACACGTGGCGAGCGGCGCTCATCGCATCAATGAGCACCGTCGTCGCCGGGCTGATCTCACTGACGCTGATCGCGCGCATGAGATTGATCTCGTTCTGGCTTCCGGGCGTAAGCGATGTTATCGGAGCCTTCAGGGACGGATGGCACGTGTTCATGGCGACCGCTGCAATCAGTCTTTATACGACGACGAACAGCGTGTTGCTCGGATTTCTGGCGGGCAACGTAACGCTAGGTTACTTTGGTGCCGCCGACAAGATTCGCAACGTGGCGCAGTCCCTGATCGCGCCGCTCAGCAACGCCATGTATCCGCGCGTCAATGCACTGTTTGCCGAGGACACCGTGAAGGCCTATGCGCTCGTGCGCAAGGCGCTTTACGCGATGAGCACAATCATGTTCGCCGTATCGGTGATGCTCTGGGCGCTTGCTCCATGGATCGTTCGCATTGGTATGGGACCTCAATATGCGCCGGTGGTCGACGTTTTACGGTGGATGGCGTTTGTGCCGTGGATGGTGGCGCTAAACAACGTGCTTGGGCTCCAGATGATGCTACCGCTCGGCATGAAGAAAAAATTCAGCGAGATCCTGCTGGGATCCGGTGTGTTCAACATCGCGCTGTTGGTGCCGCTTTCGATTCGTTTTGGGGCGCAAGGCGCAGCGATGTCGATACTTGCGACAGAAGCGCTTGTCACCGGCTGCATGGCGCTTTACCTGGTTAAGAAAAGAGTTCCGATTTTCCTGGCAAGGGCATCGACTGATTAATGCCAAATGCACGAGTTTGTTAAAAGGAGTTGACGCATGAACACATCGCATCCAGACGTTGAGGCACGCAGAATGGCTGTAGTGATACTTGCGTGTCGCGACTATGCGGCGCTCGAGTTGGCGCTTGCGAGTCAAATGGCTTACCGACCGCCGGGTGTGCCGTTCTACGTGCTGCAGAATTGCCGCGGCGGGTACGACGCCGAGCGGACCCTCGGTGTGGCCCGGCGCTACGAAAGACTGTTTCCCGGTGTCGTCAACGTCGTCGACGACATCGTGCCAGGGGACCCCTATCGGTCGATCAGGAAGTTACTGTCCAAACCGGAGTTCGAAAACATCGACCTGGTTTGCAAGGTCGACGACGATGCATTCCCGATTGCGCATCAATGGCTCGACCAGATGGTCGAGGCCTATGACAGCGCTGAGCGAGGAAATGGCCGGAAGCTGGCGTACGTCACGCCGCTCATCAATAACAACGCATGGGGTTTTCCTCAGCTGCTGAAGGCGATGAATCTGGAGCAGGAGTACTTTGCCACGCAGGCGCATCCGCATTTCGTCGGGTCGGGCAGCAGCGGGCGCTTTCCGCTGCGGATCATTCCGGCGGAGCAGATCGAGACCGGTACGAACGGCACCATATGGGGCTATCCGCACATCGCGCGCTGGCTGCACGAGCGCACCACCCTTCAGCCTGACGCATTCATCGCTGCGACGCAATCGCTGGAGCAGTGCGATGTGCCATCGCAATCTCGCTATTCGATCGGCTGCATCCTGTTTCGCAAGTCGCTGTGGAATGCGATCGACGACGGAGGCCGCGATGACGAGCATATGATGCACATGCATTGCGAACGCAACGATCTCCGTATCGTCTGCGTGCGCCGCGTACCGTTTGTTCATCTTGCGTACTTCACGCAGCGCGAGGAGAACCGCGACATCGTGGACACGGCGCTCGCGCTCTATGGCCCGCGGCTTGCGCACCCGTTTCCTCTAGTGCTCTACGCTGATCGTGAGCGGGAAAATGAGGCGCGATTGCGCTGGCTTGAAGATCGATTGAATGCACCGGCCGCGCCCAGGTCGGAGTGGCTTGGGAAGCTTACGCCGAAACGGATAAAAGGTGCCGTGCGGCGGCGCCTGGTTTGGCTTTGGCCGGCGCGCAGCGCGCGTGGCGTGCCAGGGGAGCTGAGATAATCGGGCGCGAAGGCATTTTTGAAATTGGGGGGCTGAGTAGATCCGGCTTTAGCGATAGCGGGAGAGACGCAAGGGAAAGAAGGCGGGTGAATGACGAGGGCTGCCCGAGACGCGCGCGTGAGTTGACGTGCACGGCTTGCCCCGGGCAGCTTGATCAGTTAAAGGCCATAGGCATGGACCACATGGTCGCTGCCCGCGACGAAGACCTGACCGTTCACGACCGACGGCGACGAGAAGTTACCCTCGCCGGATTGAACTGGCGTGTAGTGGTCGTGGAAAAGTATGGCTCCGGTTGTCGCGTTGAATGCATACACATCGTTGCCCATCCCGTCGGCGTAGTAGACCACACCGTTTGCGGCGACCGGCGGAATAGCCGGATTGAAGTTGGGGCTGTTGATGCCGACTTGCGTCTGCCACACAGGTTTGGGGGTGACGGAACAGGTGCTACCGATGGACAGTGCAATGAGCCCGTGTTTATATAAAGTCCCCGAATCGGAGGGAGACACGACGTAAAGCTGATTGAGCACCGGGTCGAACGCAGGCATGCCTATGTTGCTGCCGTCGTTCGAACTCTGGGCAATCGTCAACGTTTGAATGGGACCCGCCTGCTGAATGGTGGCCCGGTTATAAATAAACAGAGGGCCCGACTTGTTGTAGGCAGCGAGCATCGTCGGGCAGTTGGGACGCTGGAACAGCAATGCCGTAGCGCCGAAGTCGATGTCTGCGTTGGGCGAGGGAGTCAGTGGCGAGTTCGACGCGGCCACCGCCAGGGTTGGGGTGAGCTTCACGACGTGTTCGGCGAACCCTGCGTTTTCGGGGGTGGCGAATGCGTTGCCCGTCAGTGCATAGACGACTGTACCGTCAGGTGGAATCGATACGCCCCCAAAGCCCCATATGCCGCCCCCGTTCGGTCCGGTTGCCCCGGTGGGGAACCAGCGTTGCAGAATGGCGGCTGGGTTGGTGGTCGAGGCGCGGATAACCTGTCCGTGGTACGGCTGCGTATCGCAGGGGTCACCGGCCGTCGCAACGTATATTGAGGAACCGTCGGGACTGAGCGTCAAACCGCCGTACACCATCGTTAGCGGAGAAGCATTCGCCGCGTCGAGGAGAGGCAAGTTGAAGCCCGGGAGATCGACGCCGGTCGCCATATCGTACGCATGCAAGTAACCTTTCCCGCTCGCGACGAACAGGCGGTTGTTGGCATGGTCGATTACGGGCGTCCCCTGCACACCAATCTTGCCTTGGAATAGCCCGCTACAGCCCTGCGACAGAGTTGCCTGAGGGATGGGGGCACTCTTCCAAATGGTGGCCCCCGTCGTGGCATTCAGCGCCCATGTTGTGTTTCCCTCCGTCGCAACATAGACGATATCGGTCGGAACGTTGTTGATCAACACGCCGGTAGCCAAAACCGGCTGAGTCAGGATGGCGCCGTCAAGAACAGGGGACGCCCAGTGTTGTTTCAGCGTGCTCACGTTGGTCGCGTTCAGCACCGTCTCGACAGGGTTATACCCGGTCCGCTGCCTGTTCATGCCATACGTCGGCCAGTCGGTTGCTGTAAAGGTCGCGGCGGTGGAGGCTCCCGGTATCCGGGCCAACGTAGCAGCGGTTGCTAGTTCGGGAGCCTGGAATGGCGTATCGGCGGCCGGCCCGCTATCGTCGCGGAATCGATTCGGATTGACCGTGTTTCCGCCGTTCTGTTTGTCTATCTGCGATCCGTCGAGCGCGCTGGCGGGCGCGACGTGCGGTCCGTTGCCGAACGGGTGGAGGCCATGAGGGAACGGGAACGGTACCTTTGCTGCCGCCGCTGCGGCTGCCCCAAGATCCGGCGCGAGCGCCGCTGCTGGTGCTGCGTTCGAGCTTTGCGCCTGTACGCCTGAACCGGCCATTCCGGTGAGCATCAAAGCGGCAACAAGTCGAGCAGCGTTGATTCTGTTTAGTGCGTTGGTCATAAATCCACCTCCTGAACATCAAGTTATTGCAATGTTGAGAAGTCCGCAAACAGGCGACTTCTAACCACGATTTACGACAAGGACGCGCGTTGCAATCGTGAAATCAATCCTAGGAGGCGATCAGAACCGAAGCGCAAGAAAAGGCGTTATTTGACTAAGCTTTGTCGAAACGACAGTTCTCCTTACGAATGATAAATATTAATAGCGCGCTCCATGCGAGGAGGAAATGACGCTTCAACTGTAATGTGCGGGTATGCGGCGGTAGGCCTATCAAGGGAGGTCGTTTGCTGCGGGCCCCGTCGGGCTCAGGAATCGCCAAGCGATCTCTTCCAGTCGGTCGGTCTGACCGTATCGAACTGCCTTCGACCCACTGCCTGTTCAAAGTAGCGGACATAGAGCACGATGACGCTAAAACGGCGATCACCGAAGACGAGAATACGAACAAGCCTTCTTGCAAAAATCGATGCGGCCCAAAATGGCGCGGGACCGCGATGCCTGAACACCATATCGACATAGTTGCGCAGCCCGCACGCGTACTTCCACTGCGTCGCTGCGGGCATGCGCCTGGTCTCGATCCACGCGCGCAAAGAGCGCGGACGCTGGATCATATCGCGGTTTTCTCCGTCCTTGTGTGTCATCTGGGAGGCGGTTACGCAACGCAGTTCACCAATGCGGCTCAGGCGCGCGGTATATTCGACGTCGTCGTTCCACACAAAGTACTCGTGGGCGGGGAACCCTACGCGTTGAATCGCATCGTGCCGAATGCACGCTCCAACGAACGACATATAGTCGGTCTTGAAGGAAGCAGCCGCGTGGTGCTCGGGCATTGACACAATGAGTCGCATCCGTTCGTCGAACGTTCCCTGATGCCAGAACTGCACACGCCGATCGATGCCAAATACCGTGCCGCACAGCGCAACAACGTCAGTGCGTGCGGCGTCCTTGGACACCAGCAGTTTTTCGAGCGCATCGGGCATAGGCTCTGCGTCGTCGTCCATGAGCCAGTACCAATCGAAGCCTTTGGCAAAGGCAGTGCTGATGCCCCTTGCGAACCCGCCGGCCCCGCCGGTGTTGCTCTCCGACAGAACGACGAAAACCCTGTCGTGCTTTGCCTCAACGGCAGCCAGATACTCGCGCGAACCGTCGTTGCTGCCGTTGTCGACTACGTAAATCGCATCGACGGGCCACGTTTGAGCAAGCAGCGCTTCGACGCATTCTTCCAGCAAGGCTCGCCGGTTGTACGAAACAACGATTGCGGCAGCGCTTACGGGGTTCATTCGATCAGCTCCTCGGCGGCTTTCAGCGCAGCGCCCACAACCTGGTCCATGTTGTAATAACGATATTGCGCGAGCCTTCCGACAAACGTGACGTCGGGCGTGGCCTCCGCGAGTTCGTGGTAGCGCTTGAAAAGCGCCTCGTTCTCGGGACGAGGAATGGGATAGTACGGATCACCTTCGGCTCGCGGATACTCCCTCACAATCGACGTGCCGCTATGCTGCTGGCCGGTCAGATGCTTGAATTCCGTTATCCGGGTGTATTCCTGGTCGTTAGGGTAGTTGATCGTCCCGGTCTGCTGGAAGCGTTCTACTTCGCCCAGATGTTCATGCTGAAAGAACAGGCTGCGGTAGGGGAGCTTGCCGAAGCGAAAGTCGAAATAGGCATCAATGGGCCCCGTATAGATTGTGTGCTCGCGTTCCACGATCGACCTGATGGCGCGAAAATCCTCTGACAGGCGCACCTCGATGTTCGGATGTTCGAGCATCTTCTCGAACATCGATGTGTAACCCTGGGCGGGCATGAACTGGAACGCATCGGTAAAGTAGCGGTCGTCGTCGTTTGCGCGGGTCGGTATGCGTGCAGCGACCCCCGCTGACAGTTCAGAGAGGTCGAGTCCCCACTGCTTTTGCGTATAGCCGCGGAAGAATTTCTCGCAGAGATCATGGCCGACGCTGCTTAACACGACGTCTTCGCTCGTCGCGACAGAGTCCCGGGGCTCGCGAACGGATTCGAGGTACGCCGTCACGCCCTGCTCGTCCAGATCAAGGTCGTATAGCCTGTTGATCGTCGTCCGGTTGATAGGGATGGGATAAAGCTCTCCGTCCACATGAGCGAGTACACGGTGCTCGTAGGGCCGCCAGTCGGTGAAATTCGACAGATACTCGAAAATTCGCTTGCCGGATGTGTGAAAGATGTGCGGACCGTATGGATGGATCAGCACGCCGTTCTCATCATGACAATCGAACGCGTTTCCGCCGATGTGGCTCCGCTTATCGATGATCAGCACTCGCTTGCCGGCAGCGGCAAAGCGCTCAGCACACACTGCGCCCGCAAAGCCGGCCCCCACGATCAAGGCATCATATTTCATCTCTCGAAGTCCTCTAGAGAAACGCGCAACGGTGGCGGCCATTCAAGTCATCAGCAGCACATGAACGGCCGTGGAGAGCTCGGGCACCCAACGGCATCGCGGTGGAACGGGCACGCGCCGGATCCGGCACTGGTCACCTTCGAAAAACGCGGCCGCGCTGCAAATCAAAAGCAGGCATGAGCAGGACGGGGCCGGGAATGCGGTGTCTTGCACGCGACCGTGCAGACAACGTCACCGAGGAGAAGGGTGCCCACTTGATATTTCGCCTTCGGTACGTTTGCGCACACAGCGCAAATCCCGTCGTGTACCGCGCGTTCGGGTGTCGCGAGCTAATTTCTTGCGGTTGACTACTTCGGCGGTGGCCGATGTTTTTGTATGGAGAGCGAATCACATGGACCGCGTCACCTTCAGTCTGCCGAACGGATATTTATAGACGGTTTGATTGGGGTCGCATGGGATTTCGATGAGTCCACTGCACCTTTGATTATTTAATGTGAAGAAAGCGTAAATTTGATTCGCTGAATGAGGGAAATTACCTACTTAATCAATTTGTCTGAATGCCGGATTTATTAATCATACAAATTGGAGGGGGCGATCTGCTTGCATATTCGTATGAATAAATCCATTGCCGAGTGGTTTTTTATAAGGGGCGGATAGCGTGGTAAACCGGGGAATCGCCCGGCGGCAAGCCGCGAGCACAAAATTAAACTTCTGTGAATAGATAATTAACGGAACTAATTCTTTTTTTTCACCGCGTGAATGCAACAAAGATATGTGCGCGCGCACACACTCGTTCTCATTTTGCGTATCAGTAATGCAGATATTTACCTTTTGTATTAGGTATGGAGAATGATCGCCTTTTCGTCGGATTTTTACATCCAGTTACAACATCGGAAAAAGTGTGACGCATATACTGCGATCCCCAAACAGAAATGCGTAAGTTGTACTCATGACCTTATCTAAACGATCAAGGAATCAGACACATCTTCTGGATTCCGTCCCCGCTTTAATTCCCACTGCATCTGTCCCTCGAAGGAAATTTCTCGCCGGCCTGGTTGCGGGCGCAGGGTCCTTCGCCCTTTCGGCATGCGGTGGCGGTGGCGCAGACTCGCCCGGCGCGGTAGCCAATAGCGCGAAGGTGGCTAACACGGCAACCCCAAGCAGTTTTACGGTGACCGCCCCGACAGCCAACGCGACTGTATCCGGTTCTGTCACGGTGACAGGCACCGCGGGCAGCAATTGGGTCAACGTATGCGTATTCGACCACGCGAGCGGCGCCAAGATTGGCGCCGACACGAAACCGAGCAACGGTACGTTCGCTATCAAGGTTGACACGACCAAACTGTCCACAGGCTCGCATCAGTTCGACGTGATGGGATTTACCGTCGCGGCCGGACAGCCGGGCGGCACCAAGACCACGACGTCTGTTTCAGTCACCGTCGCCGCACCGAGTTCCGGCGCGCTGTTCTACGGCATGAACGGCCATCTTGCCTACCCCAGCGGCATCTACCACACCATGTCGGCGGCCGCGCAACTGGCATTGCTCAAGGATCTCGGCGTCACGAATTATCGCGTTGACGTCGCCGATGGCGGAATGGCTCAAACGGTCGCCAACGCACTGACCGGTGCGTTTGCCGGCAGCGGCGTCGCCATCATGCCGGTGCTCAATCCTATTTCGGCTGGCTGGAATAAGAACGGCTCCGAATCGGCGGCGTACACCTTGGGCTACAACCTGGCGGTCGCATGCACCAAGCCGCTCAAGGGGCTCGTCAAGTACATCGAGTGTGGTAACGAACTCGACGCGACTGGCCTGATCACCACGGGTAACGGCAGCCTGACGAGCAACTACAGCCCCGCCATCTGGCCGGCGTTCCGCGGCGTTATCCGTGGCATGATCGACGGAGTCAAGGCGATCGACTCGTCGATTCAGTGTGGCGTGAATGTCGGTATCCCGCTTGCATACCGCGGCTTGCAGATGCTGTGGTCCGGTATCCAGCCTGATGGCAGTGCCAACGGCGTTTCGGGTCAGCAGCAAGTCCGCTGGGACTACACGACGTACCACTGGTACGAAAGCTCAGGCGATATCACCTGTGGATGGCAAAACAACGCGTGCCTGAACGTACTGCAGGTTCTGAAGGACTCCTTTAACGTGCCGATCTGGTTGACGGAATGGGGTTGGTCGGGCAGCAAGGACAGCGCGGCGCAAGCGGCCAGCTACACGACCGCGGCGCTGAAGGAGTATCGTGCGCTCAAGGATCAATACAACATCCAGTCGATCATGATGTATTGCCTGATCGATCCGGCTTATGGCCTCGTGCAAGAAGATGGTGTCACGAAGAACCCGGCTTACACGAGCTTCAAACAATTCGTTGCCGCGAATCCCGTCTGATCCGCCATTTCGCTAGCCTGCTAGCGTAACAAGCCTCTACCCGTGCAGCCTACGTGCTTTCTGCAAGCCGTAGGCTGTTCTTTTTTCGGAAACACCATGGGTGGCGCGATTTTGGAGTCGTGTGCGGTAAAGCACAGACCGCGTTGCTGCGACGCCACAATCTGCGAAGCGAGACACCACCCGCATGCGAGCTCGCCGGACCCATAGATCCAGTCTTTTGCGCACTACAGTCGGCGCAGCGCTTTCGAGGAAAGCGGTTCGCGAGCCAGCGATTCGTTCCGGTCCCAACACACAAGGAGTCCGACGTATGAATACGAGTGTTTCCGGTAATCCGCCGGTTGTGCTGCGGAATAACGTGGACGCGTTCTCCGGCGGCGAACTATGGCGGCTGATAGTCGACAATCTTGGGCTGGTCATCTGCATTGTTCTCCTGGTGACGGGCGCGTCTGCGCTGTACGCTTTTATCGCGACGCCTATGTATTCCGCGGATGCATTGGTCAAGGTCGATTTCCCTCAGCCCAACGCGCTCGGTGAGGCTTCGAAGGCGCTGGACCACGTCGTCCCGTCCACGCTGCCTACCGAGGCGGAGATTCAGATCATCCAAAGCCGGAGCGTGCTTGTGCCGGTGATCAGTAAATTCAAGCGGGACACCTCAATTACGGCGAACGACATCCCGGTTATCAGCGCGATCACCCGCCAATTCGCCACGCCGGGCACGCCTATGCCGGCACTGGGCGGTTTGAGCAGCTATGCATGGGGCGGAGAGGACGCGTCCGTCGGTTCACTGACCGTTCCCGCCATGCTTGAAGACAAACCGCTAACGTTGACCGTCCTTAACGGCGGCCGCTACCGGCTCGCCGTTGCCGGGCGCACGCTCCTCGAGGGCGCCCCCGGCATACCGGCTGAGGCCAACGGCGTGGCACTCACCATGGAGCGGCTCGTAGCGCGCCCTGGAACCCAATTCACGCTCGTGCGCTTTAGCGACGTCAAGGCAATCGAACGTCTCTTGCACCAGTTGAAGGTCAGCGAGTCGGGCAAGGAGACGGGCGTCGTACAGATCGTTTATGAAAACCCCGATCCAGAACTGGCCCAGGCCATTGCCAACGGCATCGCCCAAGGCTACATCGCTTCCCACATCGCACAGCATCGCGCAGAGGCGCTCCAGACCCGCGAGTTCATCGTCGGAGAATTGCCGCAGCTTCACGCGAACCTGACCCATGCAGAGGCCGAACTGAGCCAGTACAGAACCGCGTCGAGTTCGATGCAAGCGGGTACCGAAGCTTCGTCGTACCTTCAGGGCAGCATTGAATTCGACCGCCAGATCGCGATGCTCAAAGTACAAAGAGCGGCGTTGGCCAGTCACTTCACACCGACCTCACGTGACGTGCAGACCGTCGATAGCCAGATCGAGCTTCTGCAAAAAGCTAAAAGCGCGTTCGAAGCGCGCTTCGACCAGTTGCCCGCCTCCGAGCGCCGGGCTGCCGATCTCACTCGCGACGTAAAGGTCGCTGAGGACATTTACGTCGCGATGGTCAACAAGTCCAACGAGCTGGCTGTGACGCAGGCTGGCACGCTCGGGAATGTGCACATCATCGACACCGCGCTGTTGCCCGTGGATCCCGTGAAGCCGAAGCGGGCCCTGGTGATAGGCGTGGGTGCCATCGGCGGTTTGATGGCGGCGATTCTGTATGTCTTTGTCCGGCGCCTATGGTCGTCCACGCTTGAGCACTCGACGATGGCCGGGCGCCATCTGAACCTGGCGGTCTTTGGTCAGGTGCTGTTCAGTGATGAGCAAGCCCGACGGGATCGTGCGCTGAATTCGAACTCGCAGTCAACGAAGGGTCGCCTCACTGGTGGAGCGCAACAGAAAGTATCCGGAGGCGCAACCGGATCGCCTCCCAGATTGGCCTATAGTGGCGCTGCTTTGCGAGACGCAGAGTGGGCCACCGGCCGCTTCCTGCTCGCGACCGACGGGCACGATGACATACCGATTGAGGCGTTGCGGGGCATATGTGCGTCGTTGCAGCGGCAAATTCAGGACGCGACGAATAACGTGCTCGTCGTGACGGGTGCGACACCCGGCACGGGGAAAAGCTTTGTATCGTCAAATCTGGCGGTCATCAATGCGCAGGCCGGCAAGCGCGTATTGCTGATCGACGGCGATATGCGCCGGGGCCAGTTGGCCTCCAATTTCAAGCAGACCGGTGCCGGCGGCCTCGCCGAAGTCCTGAACGGTCATGTCAACGTTGATCACGTGATTCGGAACACCGATGTTTATGGCCTTTCGTTTATTGCCGCAGGCCGGTTCCCACACAATCCGTCGCAGTTGCTCTCGACGCCTCGCATGCAGCAACTCGTCGGCCATCTTGGCAAGCTGTATGACTTGATCATTATCGATACACCGCCGGTACTAGCAGTCAGCGATGCAAATCTGATCGCCTCTGTCGCGGGATCGACGCTGCTCGTGGTACGTCCGAACGCTCAGAGCGAACGGGAACTGGAAGAAACCGCGCAGCGTCTCGATCGCGCCGGCGCGCGTCTGGTCGGCATGATCTTCAATGCAATGCCGCGACGGCGCAGCGAGAAACGCAGCTACGGCTATGCGGCAGCCTATTCTGCAGCGGGTGTCCCGCAAGAGCATGCCGAATCGTGATCGTCGCCGGCGGGGCGTGTAGAGTTGCCGGATGAGCCGGCTAGGACCATTCCGCGCGACTGGAGGAGTCAAGAGTAAGCGTCTTGCCCCGCGCGTTTTTGCATTGAGAAAACAATGTACTCCAGACTGATATCCGCGCTGTTCTACATGTTTTTTACCTGCGTTATTCTGAATCCGCAGGTGAACGGGATCACGTTATATTTTTATCTCTTGATCCCGTTTCTCGATCCGGAGTTCGCGCGCTTCCTGAGCGGCACGGCTCGTCGTTGGGCCGGCCCGTTGCTCATCGCGGTCGTGGCAAGCGCGTTGACTTCGCCTTCGGCTGCAGTACGGGTCCTCTCGATTGCCATCTGCATAGGCTACCTGATGTACACGGCTGAACGCCGCATCAGCTATCTTCATCCATGGATGGTCATCAACATCCTGTTCGCAATCGTGCAGTTCGCGATGTACTACATCGACCGTGATTTCGCGATGCAACTCGGACCGACGAATCTCGCGAAACTGATCTGGGGGAACTATGCGACCAGTACCTATACGAACTTCTTCGAGGTGTTTTACTTTGCTCGCGTCTCGGGATTTTCGCGTGAGGCGGGATTCTTCTCTTCGCTGCTGGTGACGTCTTTTATCGTGTACCTGCTTAGCGATTCACCGAATAAGAAAATCATTGCTATTTACCTTATCGGCCTCTTCATTAGCTTCTCGAAATCGTCGATGACGCTGTTCCTCTTTGCCGCGCTCTATCCCGTGCGTGCAAGATTGCGGTCGGTCCACCCACTGATGACAATGGTTGCGTACTTTGCGGTGACCGCGGCCATTTCGGTGTACCTTGCATCGAACGATTTCTTCGACTCAGAAACGTTTGGCCACCGGCTGGCCGGCTACGCGTTCCTGTTCGATGCGCGGCTGGGGGATATCGTCAGCGGCATCACCGCACACGACATCATCACGCACTACAAGTACCTTCCCTACATCCGTTTGATCCAGGGCGAAATGGAGGACGCCGGAGTGCCATTTGCCGGTCTGGCTGCCACGGTCGCTGAAATGGGGATCTTCAGTGCGCTGATTCTTTTTGGCGTCATCGCGTTTACCGCGAGCGACGGCTTCGTCATGCTGATTTTCCTGCTCATCAGCGCCACCGTGAGCGTGACCACTGTCACATCCTTTATTCCGCTTGCGTACGTGATTTGCTACTGGCCTCGGTTTTCGGCATACAGCGCTCACCGCGTGGAGCTTTCGCGGCAGTTCGAGCCACTGCCACGGTACGGCAAGACTTAGTCTTGCTGTCTCGTGCGACGCGTTGCCGCTGGAGGCCGGCTGTGACGCGTTATCGTCTCGATTCGTCCTCCCATTTTTTTCGGCGATTGTGCGCCCGCGCATCGAGCGGGACTGCGGCGCGCCCCTCGAGTTATCGAGCAGAAGGCCCGAGCCGCGGAACGGCGAGACTGTCGACAGCGCGACTTCCTGCGATGCTTTCGAAGGCTCACGTTCGTCCGATGATCAAGGAATCGATAGTATGGTGAGCCGATACGGTTCTGATCAAATAGCAGGGGTCGTCGTGGGTGCCTCGCTGAACGGTCTCGGCGTGGCGAGGTCTCTCGCGTGTGCACGCGTTCCGCTCGTCGTAGTCGATACAAAAATCACGCGCTCAGGCATGTGGTGCCGCTACGTACGCGCGCACTACATCAAAAGCCTGATCGGAAAAGCCTTCGCGGACGACATGATCGAACTCGGCAAGAAATTCAAGCAGCCCCCGGTTCTTATATTGACCGAAGAAGAGGCGGTGCACGCGGTGTCGGAAAATCGCGAAGCGCTTGCGAACTGGTTTCGCTTCCGCCTTCCGGCGGACTCGACCGTCAAGATGTTGTGCAGCAAGGCAGGATTTCACGACTTCGCGCTGAAGCACGACTTTCCGGTTCCACGGTCCGTGACTATCGAGAGACTGTCCGACCTGGAATATCTATCGGAATTACGCTATCCGTGCGTACTGAAGCCGGACGACAAACGCAATGTATTGAGAGGCGAGAGGGAGCGGGCGGTTCGGGTCGACTCTCTCAGCGCTGCGCGCGCGCGAGCTATCGCCATGCTTGCCACGCCCGGCGGCATCATTGCGCAGGAGTGGATCGAGGGGCCCGACAGCAACATCTATTTCACGCTTTTCTATCGGGGGAGCGGCGGGAGTGTGATCAGCATCTTTACTGGGCGCAAGGTCCTCAGTTCCCCGCCGGGTATCGGCAATACCGCCATATGCGTTGCCGCACCCGAAGCGCGCGAAGTGCTCGAGTCGTTGACATTGTCGTTCGCCGAGCGGGCCGGCTTCGAGGGCATGGGGAGCATCGAATACAAGTGGGACGACAACCGCAGGCGGTTCGTGATGGTCGAGCCGACGGTCGGCCGTACGGACTGGCAGGAAGAAATCGCCACGCTGTGCGGCGTCAATATTCCGCTTGCCGCTTACCGGCATGAACTCGGTCTGCCGCCCATACCTGACCAATCGTGCCGGGTACCGGTCGCGTGGCGCGCGACGTTTGCCGACCGGGTGCCGCCTCATCTGCTGGGCGAGCGCACGAAGATCGTTGACGGATATTTTCGCTGGAGCGATCCCGTTCCGGCGCTGCAGTTTTATGGCCTGCTCAGTGCGCTGCGGCGCTTGAAGCGCGCGTGGAACGTGACTATGGCACTCAAGCTGCTGCAGGTGAAAGTTTAGCGTGGGCTGGTATTTGACAACGTGTCGCGCTTCGCGACGCTGGCCTCGAGCGTGGGCGCCTGGAAGCCCTGAGTGCCGTCCCTGGATGGAGATGAGCAATGTCCTTCACCGACACCGCAATAATTGGCGCAGGGCCGTATGGGTTGTCTTTGTCCGCACACCTGAGCGCCGCAGGTGTGGTCCATCAGATTCTCGGGCAGCCGATGCGTGCCTGGATCAATTTCATGCCACCAGGCATGCTCCTACGTTCCGAGGCGTTCGCTTCGAACCTCCATGCGCCGCTGTCCGGATTCACGCTCGAGGATTACTACCGCCAGAAGGGTATGCGCTATCAGCCGATGGGTATGGAACTGCCGCTCGAGACGTTTGTGGATTACGCGCGTTGGTTTCAGTCGAATCTCGTCGAAGATATCCAGGCAGTCGACGTTGTCAACCTGCGACGCGTCGACGGGCATTTTCAACTGGCGCTGAGCGACGGCCGCTCCCTCCTCGCGCGCAAGGTGGTGATCGCTTTGGGACTCAAGGGGTTTGCGCAAACCCCTGTCGCACTGCGAGGCCTGCCTGAACGCTATGCATCTCATTCGGCGCTTTATGGGGACCTCGCGTGGGCGCAAGGCAAAGACGTCGTGATAGTCGGCGGCGGACAGTCGGCGCTGGGGCTCGCCGCGCTGCTGCATGAGCAAGGATCGCGTGTTCACGTGCTCATGCGCGAAGCGGGCGTGATATGGCATCCACGGCCTCAAGCTTCTCGCGGCATTCTATCCAGGCTGGCGCGTCCTGACGCTGGCTTGGGACGAGGCTGGCGCTCGCTCTTCCTGTCTGAGTATCCGGGCCTTTTCCACATGCTCGATCAAGGGCGGCGCAAGCAGATCATGGAGCGGTCGTACGGAGCGTCCGGCGCCTGGTGGCTGCGTGATCGCGTCGTCGGCAAGGTGAAGATCTCGTTTCGGACCGAGGTTCGCTCCGCCGCTATCGACAACGATCAGGTCATCCTGCGCGGGATAAGCGAGGACAAGGAATCGGCCGTTGCCGCCGACCATGTCATCGCCGCGACGGGCTTCAAGACCGATATGAGGCAGCACGCGTTTCTATCGAAAGAAATCGTAGACGCGATTTCGGTCAATAGTGGGCTGCCAGAACTCACCTCCAACTTCGAAACAAAGGTTCGTGGCCTCTATGTGATCGGGCCGGCTTCCGCTCACAGCTTTGGGCCCGTCATGCGTTTTGTCTACGGGGCGAGGCACGCAGCGCCCAGTGTGGCGCGGCATATAGCCCATTCGTTGAAAGCGGACGCGAGAGATGGCGTGTGGTCCTCTGCCGAAGGCCATGTGCTCGAGCGAACGGGCGAGTAGCCGCATGCGTTCCGGCAGTCCGTCCGCTCCTTGATGTCGCGATTCAGCACAAGACAGCGCAATTATCGCGGCACCAGGTTCTTCGAAATGCACAGAGCGGAGAGGTGAAATGAATCGAGGTAAGGCATTACTTAAAGAGATCCTTTCTGCGCTCGTCGTTTTGACGGGCATTGCCCGAGCGACGCGCGCATGGCTATGGCGCGACCGGGTGGCGGTCCTGCTCTATCACGACCCCGACCCGGCGACACTCGACAGGCATCTCACCTATCTTCGAGAAATATGTGATCTGGTGCCGCTGACAGACGTCGCTGCGCCCGGCCGGGGACGTCCACGCGCGGCCATTACGTTCGATGACGGGCATGCGGGCAACGCAGCGTTGCTGCCTATCTTCATCAAGCACAAGGTGCGGCCGACGATCTTCCTCTGCAGCAGCATCGTCGGCCGTCCGCGCAGCCATTGGTGGTTGCATCCCGGCTCAGTGCGGGCGGGCCACGAACGGCTGAAGCGTATGACGAATGCGGAACGCCTGACCGAACTCGCGGCACATGGTTACCGCCAGGACGCCGACAATCAGGCGACCGGCCTTAGCATCGAGCAGATGGAAACCATGCAGGCGTACGTGGACTTTCAGGCTCACACACGATTCCATCCCGTGTTGACTCGTTGCAGCGATATCGAATGTGCGGACGAAATCGGCAACAGCAAGCATGAGATCGAGGCGCTGCTGCGCAATGTCTGCGAGCATTTTGCCTACCCGAACGGAAACTATGGCGATCGCGAAGTCAGTTTCGTAGAAGCGGCGGGATACAAGAGTGCACGCACATGCGATGTCGGTTGGAACGATCACCAGAGTGACCCGTTTCGACTGCGCGCGATCATTGTCGACGACAGTGCGTCGACGCGGCGATTCGCGGCGCAATTGACCGGTATCCCGCTTTTCTTGCATTACCTGAAGAAAGGTGGCGGTTGGAGCGGACGATTTCCTCAGTTTTGATGGTGCGCTGCACATCCTGTTGCGCTACGTGTCCTGGCAAACACAGCCGTTGGGTACGACACGCTAGCATCTTCCGAGCGAGGAATTCCAGCTATACCGTCCACGTTTTGCGTGATCCCATTTGTGCAGTCAAAGAGGAGCGGGGAGATGCAGCGCTGGAGGGTATTGCTGATCAACGATTTTTTGCATATGGGCGGCGCGGAGATTGTCTATAAACAATCCGCAGGGCTTCTGAGCACTCTATCCGGGGTTGAGGTCGAGCGCTTCGACGATAGTCGATTCGTCGCGCAGACTTCCATGTTGTCGAGAATATGGAATGTTGCTGCCGCTCACGCGCTCGAGAAAGCAATTCTCGCGTTTCGGCCGCATCGGGTGCTGGTGCATAACTACCATAACGCTCTCTCGCCTTCGATCCTGAGCGTTATCGCACGGTACAAGCGCGATCTGGGCTACCGCACTTACCATACGTGCCACGACTACCATCTCGTCTATTACAACCCGATGATGCAATACTTCGAGAAGGGCAAGCCCCTGATTCTGCCGCTTGAAATGTTGAGTACGCGCACGGCGTTCAAGCTTCGTTCGTCGCCAAAGGGCCTCATGCATGACCTCATGACAAAGGCGTACTGGCATGCCGTGCGTGCGGCGTGCCATCCGTCGCGCGTATTCGATCAGATTCTTTGCCCCAGTGCCTTCATGCAGGAGGCACTGCACCGCTGCGGGATCCGCCACACGGTGATCCTGCATAATCCGTCCGCTGTTCCGGCTGCGCTGATTCCCTCGGCCGTCCGTAACAAAGACCGCTTCAATCTTGCGTTCGCTGGAAGAATCTCGCAGGAAAAAGGCCTCGCGCAGTTCATCGAGCTCGCGCAAGCGGCGGATTTTGAGCATATCAACGCTATCGGTGTTTATGGCGAGGGTCCCGAGCGCGCGGTTATCGAGCAACGCTTCGCATCACTCATCGAATGTGGCAAGCTGATTTTTTTCGGCAGCTTGCCGCAGGAGCGGTTGTTCTCGGACATGCAGCGCTTCGCCGACGCGGTCATCGTACCGTCGGTGTGCGCAGAAAACGCGCCGCTCATCATCATCGAGGCGGCGATGCTCGGCCTGCCTGCGCTCGTTCGCGATGGCGGAAGCATGGCGACGACCGCGGACGCTGTAGGCAACAAGATCAAATTCCGCACTGATCCGGAGAGTCTGAAGCTGGCGCTTGGGCAACTGGCCACGCATCTTTCGAACCCTGAGAGAAGATACGACGTCGACCAGTATCTTCCTGAGTATTATGCTGAGCGCCTTGCCGAAATCATGTGTATCGGCGAAGGCGCGCCACCTTCCGCATACCCTGCGTTCGCCGCAGACAGCTCCCAATCTTCTAGCGTGTTGCGATAGCCGCGAACGCTGCCTGAGCCTGACTGTCTGTAAGCGCGACGGATGGGTTGCGTCAGTGCCGCGCGTTAGACAACCTCGCCATGCATGGAGGCGTCCGCTTCTTGTGCATCGCCGATTCTAAAGACAGCCACTGTATCGCGCAGACCGCTTGCCCGGCTGGCCATGGATCGCGCCGCAGTAGAAACTTGCTCGACGAGTGCCGCATTCTGCTGGGTGACCTTATCCATTTCGGCAACGGCGTGGTTGACCTGCTCGATGCCCGCTGTTTGCGTGGTCGATGCATGCGCGATCTTGCCCATGATGCCGGTGAGCTGATGCACCGATCGCATGACCTGGTCAATCGTTGCGCCTGCCTCGGTAACGAGGTGGGCGCCGGCTACGACGTGCCCGGCTGACTGCTCAATCAACGCCTTGATTTCCTTTGCCGCTCCCGCGCTACGCTGCGCCAGCGTGCGCACCTCGCTCGCGACCACCGCAAATCCACGTCCTTGATTACCGGCGCGGGCCGCTTCGACAGCGGCGTTCAGTGCAAGGATATTGGTCTGGAACGCGATGCCTTCGATCACACTGATGATCTGCCCAACTTTCGAAGAACTCGTGGAGATGTCCTGCATGGTCGTGACGACGCGTTTGACGACGTGGCCACCCTGGTCGGCGGTGTCGGAAGCCATGTTCGCAATCGCGCTTGCTTGCATGGCGTCCTCGCTGTTCTGCCTGACAGTGGTAGTCAATTCCGCCATGCTGGCAGCCGTTTGCTGCAGCGAGGCGGCTTGCTGCTCGGTACGCTGCGAAAGATCGACATTGCCTTCGGCCGTCTCGACGGCACGTACAGCGATCGACTCTGCTGAAGTCTTGATTTGCGTGACGATGGATGTCAGTTGCATGCGCATCGTGTCGAGCGAGGCCATCAGGCTATGCGCGTCGCCTTTGTTCAATTTGACTGTCACCGCAAGATTGCCGGCGGCGATCTCCCGTGCGATGCGTTGTGCCTCGGCGGGTTCGGCACCAAGCTGCCTGAGTATGCCGCGCGTAATCAGAAACGCCGCCGTCAAACCGATCAGCAGCGCGGTTGCCACCGAGGCGGCGGTGACCACCTGCAAGGTCGCATAGGTGGAAGTGGCGCGGTTCGCTGCGGCCCGACTGCGGGTTTGTTCCAGTGCAAGCAGTTCGTCGAGGGTGGATAGCCACACGACCTGTTTCGGACGTACTTCACTCACGAGGACCTTCACTGCCGCGTCCTGATCAGTCGACAGCGCCCAACTCCGTGCTTCCTTTTCGACGAGCGGTAAGGTTGCGGCTTCTTCCTGCCTGAGCATGGCGAATAGCCGGCGCTCGTCGTCGGTCGTCAGGGGGGACGCGTTGAACAGGCGTCCAAGCGCCTGATAGTTCTCTGTATAAACCGTTTCCTGCTTCGCAATGGACGCCTGCTCGCTCGCAACGTCTTTCTCGTCAGTCAACAAGGCCATATTGCGGATCGCAATGGCAATGCCGCTAACCGCGCCCCGCAGGTTAGTCACACGAGCTGTCTCGACGTCGTGGACCTCGACGATGTCGTCGAGTTTGCCGCGGATACTGGCCACACCGCTCATCCCCACAGCGGACATGGCCGTGAGCAGTAGGAGGACGGTGCCGAAGCCAAGCGCCAGTCGCGCAGACACATTAATTTGAGCCATGACGGTTCTTTTTTTGGTCGTTAGGCTGCGCGTCGATTGACGTATTTGAATGCGTGCGCTCGCCGGTTTATTGTTAGCCGGGCAATGCTAGTGCGCTTCTCGTAGTGGAAGTAACTGTTTTTTTGAGATTTGCAGTACGTAGATTCGGGCGGTACGGGTTTCACCTGGCCCGATCAATTTCTTCGGCCTGGAGTGTGCCAATCTGGTTTGGCCTGATGGCGATTCCATCCGATGCGGCTCATGCCGACGCCGCTCTTAAATGGATCAACTACATCTTGCAGCCAAAAGTTCATGCTGCGATCACGAATGAGGTGTTCTACCCCAACGGAAATCTGGCGTCCAAGCCCTATATCAAACCTGAACTCGCAGCGAACCCACAGATTTTCCCAAGCGAGACTGAGTTGGCCACAATGTATCCGGAACTGCCCTTGCCGGCAGACGTTCTGCGCTTGCGCAACCGGCTCTGGCAGAAATTCAAGACCGGGTATTGAACGTCTGTAGTGCAGGCCGGTGGAGTGATCTCCGCCGATCGATACGGGCTTGGCGCGTTAGTCCTGAGTGGCCACATCGGTAGCGTCGGCGGCCTGTACCAGTGCGCGCACGAGCAGGTACACGGCTGGCAGATTGTCGTCGTCACGCCGCCAGTCGACGGGTTCGTCGAGATCCATCCCGGACAAACGACTGTCCTCGAACCGGACAAACGTGGAGCGTACTGCCTCGTTGTGCCTCGCCAGGAAGCCCCGATTCTCAAAGACCTGTTCGTCGATTGTCAGCAGCGTGCGCCAGGTCGGCGATCGCGCGCCGCTTGAGTAACGGCGACGGCCACTGTCGAGGTGACGACCTGCGACCGTGGCAATGATCTGCTGGAGGTCGAGCGACGCGCTGCGGAGTGCGCGTTCGAGGGCGACAGGATTGATGTCGTGGACATCCCTATCAAGAGCAGAGTCGTTAATCATGCTGTTATCTTCCTGAGGACTCGCAGCATCAAGGTTGATGCTTCAACAACGCCTGGTTTCGCTGTGCCAACAACTGGCGGATCTGGGCAAGATGGTTATCGCCGACGGTGCAGTCTTCAACAGGCCGGCTATGTTGATGAGGCGTTGGTGGACGTACGCCGAGATAGCGGCACACCGCTGACAGATATGGTTTGCCGTTGCCTCCCAGATGCCGTGCAGCGGCAGCCACGCGCACGTCTCCGACATGCTTGCGCAACCACGCAAGCGTTTCGCGATCACCGTCGTTCAAGATGCGGATGAGCTGGTTCATGACCGATCCTGTATATAAAAACAGTACTGTGAATTTATACAGTATTTGATCGGGATGCAAGTCAATTCGCAGGTCTACTCCACCAACCGAACGGTCGTCGTGTCCAGGTTGGAGCGAAATATTCTCGATTGCCGGCGGATCAAGGGATTTCCCTGGTCCAGGGATTACGCACATATTTCGCGCACCTGGCCGAGGAATGGCAGCCCGCGAGCGCGCAACGCGCAACTCGATGGTGGCGAGTGCGCACGGATAACTTGCTGTATTTAAAGGTGATCCTTCCGGTTTGTCCGGTTTTCGCTGCGGTGCAAGGTTCAGGCTTGAGCGAATCTCGACGTCGACAACTGTTGTCGAGATTCATTTAACTTTGAACAGGGCATGCCGCTACGATAAGGTTCGCCGACCGTGCTGCTCAGGTAACTTTGAACCCTTGGGTCACCTAAGTTTGAACTATCCGATGTTTGGTTCATTTAACTTTGAACTTTCTTGACGAGCCGCTGGCGATTTCATCCAACCGCTGGTTGTCGAAGTTCCGGAGCTAGCATCATATCCAGATGCCCGGAATCATTAACGCAGCATCGCATTGCGTTTAATCAGTGACCTTCTGGCCGACGCGAGGTTTCATGGCCGCAGTATGCTGAATATCGCCGATCGAGCAGGGCGGCAGCGTGGGGCAGCAGTCGGCCAACTGCAGCCGTTCGCCCTCGTCCTTACACGGCCATTCAGAGGGCCGTTCCGGTCAGATAACGGACCTTCGCGCTGGGACACGGTCGAGCGCCCAAGCGGACGCGAACTTGCGAACCAGCCTGGAAGTCCCGCGCCTCAGCCTCCGCGGGGAGATCTGACACGCAGGTTTGGACCCGGATCCACGGGCAAGCAACAATCTCACAGCCAAGTTCGGGTGTCGTCAGGAAGCGGAAAAAATCGTACGTTAGTCGCACCGCACAACGACTAGAATCAACCACTTTTGGTTGCAGCCGGCCGCCGCGCTGATTGTCGACAAGCGCGGAAGAAATATTTTTCCTACCATTGCATGAGGCAGCCGCCTTCAGGAGATAAGCGGTGGGAAGCGTTGCAGAGTGGTTGGAGTCACTCGGCTTGTCCGAATATGTTCAGATCTTTGCCGAGAATGGTATCGATAGCTCGGTCCTTCGCGATCTCACGGACCAGGATCTCAAGGATCTTGGCGTCTTGCTTGGGCATCGCCGCAAAATGCTGCGCGCGATCGCCCAACTTGGCGACAGCACCGTTGCAATATCTTCAATCGCGGCCACGCACGTGCCACGTGATGACGCGGACCGACGCCAGCTCACCGTCATGTTTTGCGATCTCGTCGGCTCGACTGCCCTCTCGAAGCGGCTCGATCCGGAAGACATGCGGAAGATCCTCGGCGCCTATTACCGGGGTTGCGCGGATGTAATTACCAGGGCCGGTGGCTTCATTGCCCAGTACATGGGGGATGGTGTGCTGGCCTATTTTGGTTATCCTCAGGCCCAGGAGGACGATGCCGAGCGGGCTGTACGTGCTGGGCTGACGCTGGTGCGAGCCATCGGCAAACTCGATTCCGGGACCGACGAAAGTTTGCGAGTGCGGATCGGGATTGCTACCGGCGTAGTGATAGTCGGTGATGTGACGGGTGAGGGCGAAGCCCAGGAGCGTGGCGTCGTCGGTGAGACGCCCAATCTCGCTGCTCGGCTGCAGACATTGGCCGAGGCCGGAACAGTGGTGATTTCTACGAGCACGCAGCGGCTTACGGCCGGGCTGTTTGACTACCGCGACATGGGCCTGGCGACAGTGAAAGGTTTTGACGAAGCAGTGCGGGTTTGGCAAGTGCTCGGCCCCAGCGGGGTCGAAAGCCGCTTCGAGGCGCTGCACGCGACCACGTTGACGCCAATTGTCGGGCGCGGCGAAGAAATCGAGCTGTTGCTCAGCCGATGGCAGCGGGCGAAGAACGGTAAGGGGCAGGTTGTGCTGCTTTCGGGCGAGCCGGGTATCGGAAAATCGCGGCTGACCACCGCCCTTGAAGAGCGGCTTCAATTCGAGCAGCACGACCGCTTGCGGTATTTCTGCTCGCGCCGCCATCAAGACAGCGCCTTCTATCCGTTCATTTCCCAACTCGAGCGTGCGGCCGGTTTGCGGCGGGACGATACCGCTGAACAACGCCTCGACAAACTTGAGGCGGTGCTCGCGTTCGCCCCCGACGATTTGGGCGAAGCTGCTCCGCTGGTGGCGGCGTTGCTTTCGATTTCGACGGAAGGTCGATACCCAAAACTTAACCTCACGCCGCAGCAGTACAAGGATAAGACGCTTAGCACGATAATTGCGCAGGTCAAGGACCGGGCAAGACGCCAGCCGCTGCTGATATTGTTCGAAGATGTGCATTGGGTCGATCCCAGCTCGCTTGAAGCGCTGGACCATCTTGTCGATCGTATTGAAACCCTGCCTGTCCTGCTGATTGTCACCTTCCGGCCTGAGTTCGTATCTTCGTGGATTGGCCGCTCAGAGATGATGCTCCTTACTCTCAATCGTCTGCCCCCTCGGCAACGAGCCGAGATGATCGAGCGGGTAACCCTTGGCAAGGCACTGCCGAAAGAGATTACAGACCGGATCATCGAGCACACGGATGGAATACCGCTATTTGTCGAAGAACTGACCAAGACAGTGCTGGAGAGCGGTGTACTGCGCGAGCAGAACGGGCGCTACGTCCTCGATGGTCCGCTGCCACCACTGGCGATCCCGATGACGCTGCACGCTTCGCTGATGGCGCGTCTCGATCGCTTGGCCCCGGCGCGGGATGTAGCACAAATCGCCGCTGCAATCGGCCGGCGATTTTCTTATGAGCTCATCAGCGCGGTCGCGTCGATGCCCAAAGAGCGCCTGGACGACGCATTGGATTATCTCGTCAGTGCCGAGCTGGTTTTCCGGCACGGGGCACCACCGGATGCGGAATACACCTTCAAGCACGCCCTGGTGCAAGACGCCGCGTACAGCTCCCTGCTGCGGGACAGGCGACAGCAACTGCATGCCCGCATTGCAATGGAACTCGAGAATCATTTTTCTCACGTAGCGGCGCAGCAGCCGGAAATCCTGGCCGAACATTGCGCCCAAGCCGGATTGACGGAAAAGGCGGCCCGGCTGTGGCGGCGCGCCGGTCACGATACTGCAAAACGCGCCGCTCATCGTGAGGCGTCGGTCTTGTTCGAGAAAGCCCTGACTGCCTATGCGGCCCTGCCGCCCTCGGCCGAAATACTTGGTGAAATCATCGATATCCGATGGGAACTTAATCACTCGCTTTATCCGCTCGGAGAATTGACACGGGACCGGGCGAATCTGGAGAACGCGAAACATCTCGCCGAAGGACTTGGCGACGAGGTACGCCTATCGCGCGTTCTATCAAGGTTGGCTTTCACCCTCGGTTCGTTAGGCGACCTGGTTGGCGCCGTTGAGGCAGGCGAACGCGCCCTGGCGTTGGCGGAGCGGCGAAGCGACCCCGATGCGAAGGCTTGGGCTGCCATGATGCTGGCAAGGTCACAGTATGGCCGCGGAGACTATGAACGCGCGATGGGACATGCCCGACACGCGCTAGATATCCTCCATGAAGGCCAGGGTCTCGGACCCCATGAGGATTACGTAAAATTCACGCGCGTCAACGGACGTATCTGGTTGGTGCTGTGTCTTGCCGAACTCGGCCGATTCGACGAGGCTGCCGTCCTTGGACGGGACGCGACCGACATGGCCCGAGGGATGAATGAGCCAGAGGAACTGATCTTTGCTGGCCACGGTGTCGGAAGGATGCACCTTATTCAAGGTAATCTCGACGTTGCTGTCGAGGCACTTGAGCCAGCACTGGCCATGTGCAAGAGCGCTGAGTTTCCAATCTACGTTCCTCGGGTAGCCTCCTGCCTGGGGGCGGCGTATGCCTCAGTGGGCCGGACCGATGAGGCACTGGTTCTTCTGGAAGAGGCAGTTCGCCAAGCGGCGGCGAGTAATTTAACGTTCGGACAGTCGCTAGTGCTCTCAAATTTCGGTCGAGTGTGCCAGCTCGCTGGTCGACAGGATGAAGCCCTCACTCATGCACATGACGCCATTGATCTTGCTCGAGCCTCCGGCGAACGAGGCAACGAAGCCTGGGCCTTGTGCCTGTTGGGGGATCTTGTCTCGGATGGCAACGCTACCGCACCTCGGATTGAGAAAGCTCACAATCACTATCGCATGGCGTTGATGATCGCCCAAGACCTGGGAATGCGTCCGTTGCAAGCACAGTGCCTAAATGGACTTTCTCGGCTGCAAAAAGATGATCGGAAATGAAGCATTGGCCGAGCAACATGCAGCAGACTCCACCTCGCTTTGGCGGGAAATGGGCGCAAAAACCCCATGGCCTGCTAGAACCTCATTTCACCTTGCACCGTTCGCCGCGAACCATTCGCGCGGCGGTCTGCGTCAAATCTCGATTACCACAGTCGCATTACTTACCTAGCGACCGGTTTGCCTTTTCGGCTGCCGCGTTCAGTGCCGCGGCGGGTTGAGCCTTTCCTAGGTAGACGGATTGCATCGCATCCGAAACGGCCTTCCCGGTGTCTTCCCACCCAGTGACAGTCGGTGCGAAGCGCGCGTTCTGCAACAATGCGATAAATGCCTTGGTGTCTGGGCTATTGAGTGCCGGATCGCTGGCTTCGGCCTTCGTCGTGGGCAGAAAGCCTTCCGTCTTCGAGAATTCGACGCGCGGGCCCTTTGTGAAGAGGAAGTCGAGAAACTTCCAGGCGCCCTTCTTGACCTTGGAATTCTTGAACATCACGATTGAATCGGTCACCGCATAGGTGGCCTGCGTCGTTCCGGTCGGAATGGGATCGATACCGTATTTCAGATTCGGCGCCTCCTTCGCGATCTGCTTCGACAGGAAAGGCAACGAGATAACCATCGCCACACGCCCCTGCTTGAACAGGTTCTGTACGCCTTCACGGTTATACCCGGTGACCCCCGGTTCGGTCAGACCTTCGTCTATCATCGTTTTGTACAGCGTTGCGGCCTTCACGCCAGCCTGCGAATTGAAAGCAGCCTTGCCGTCCTTGCCGATCACGTCTCCTCCGTAACTCCAGAGTCCATAATAGAAATAGACATCTGTCTCGATCTCTTTGCCTTGAAGACCAAAGCCGGCGATTCCCATCGCCTTCAGCTTCGTCGATGCATCGATTACGTCGTTCCAGGTCTTCGGACCATTCGGATAACCAGCTTTCGCAAGCAGGTCCTTGTTGTAGTACAGCGCGCGTGCTGAAGCAGAGATCGGCAAGCCATACACCTTGCCTTTGATTTCACCCGGCGCCAGCATCTGGCCAATGAAGCGGTCCTTGAAGCTCGCGTTCATGTAGCCATCAAGGGGCTCGACGAGGTCGTCCTTAGCGAAGTCCAGCAACCAGCGGGTACCGACAATCGCCAGGTCCGAGTTTGCGCCACCCATGATGTCCGTCTGGAGTTTCTGTTGCAGCGTGTCCCAGTTTACTTCTTCGATCTTGATTATCGTACCAGGGTTAGCTTTCTCGAACTCCTGAGCCATCTTGTTGAAGTATGGACCAGTCGCGTCACTGTAGTGCGAGACGGTGATCCGGACCGTGTCGGCGTGTGCCGCTACTGCCACACCTGCAAACGCAAGCGCTATGGCAATCTTGTCCAGCGCGAAAGACGTACGTACTTGCAAAGACATCTTCCATCCTATGGGTCAGCTGCGGTCGCCAGCCGCCGGTTGAATTTTGTCTCTTGTGAGAACTCTGGCACTAGCATTACCTGGTGCTTGAACTGCCTTTCACGCGGCATGAATCACCGAACAAAACAATGGCCGAAGAACTTTGGAAGCCGCCATTCGCCTCTCGCGTGCAGGAACGGCCGAAGAGGGTCGGACTGAGACAAACAACCACCGCCCCACGACGCTGGCCACCGACCTGCGCCGAACTTCCGTACCCGACCCGGAGGAGACGGTCGGCTGTCTGCGGAACGGACGTTCGTGACGAACGATCAACGATAAAGCGCCGGCACGAATTTGAGATCGAATCCCCATACGCGACCGAACTTTCTCGGGCGTAATTCCGAGCGGCGTCAACCCTGCATTTCCTGCGGAATGTGGGTCTATCCCGTCGAGCGTGATGCGCGAACGGGAATTACAGCTTGTGGTTGATGCGGACGATTACATCCCTGCGCCGCCGCAGACTCTCATTCTCTGCTCCGAAATATTCCGACACGAGCTTGCCCCCGAATGTCAAACCGGCACCGACTGCGGCAGCCGTCGCCGCAGTCGCAGCGGGTGAGCCGGTCATCGCATTCGATACTGCGCCGGCAATAAGTCCGACACCGAGGTCCGAGACCGAAAACTTGGCGTATTTTTTCAGTGCCGTATCGGCCTTTAGCTTGGAAGCGATGCCGGCGATCTCCTCCTTGATGAGCACTTTCTGGTCGTCGCTATTGCAATACGCAACCTCGGCAATCGTATCCTTGAGCTGATTCAGCAGCTCAGAATCGTTCTTGATCGCGATGATGTCATCCCAAAGAGCCTCTGACAGATTTGGCACCTGTATGGAATTGACGATTTGATCAGTTTTCGGGTTAAGGATCCCACCTGTCCGGACATAGTCGTAAACGAGCCGGTCACCCGGTAGCGCATCCAAAAGACTCGATGAATATTTGCTGGCGACGATGGAATGGATGAGTCCCATCACCAGAATTTCTGCCTTGTCCCCGAACCACATTGGATCGCCCTTCAGTAGCCCGTGCGACGGCGAGTCATCACTAACTTCAAGGCCAATCGGGCCAAGACGCACACCGGCCGAATATTGGGCCTGCTTAAACCGTTGTGCAATTTCCTTGATCACGTCCGGCTTTTTCTGGAAATCAGCGACTGACTTCCTGAGCAACTCGACTTCTGACTCAACAGCTACCTCCCACGGTTGAAGCAAGATATGCCCGGTGTCGACCATAGGCTGAAGCTTAAGCATCTGGGCGACGAGCGGCGACAGTGTCGCATTGAGGAACGCGAAGCGCTCGGAGATGTCGGTAGACCAATAGTTTTTCCACGGCGAGGTTATTAGGGGAGTCTTGGAATAGCTCTTGTTACCCCCCTCTGGCAAGCGATTCCAGAGCGCCGAAGCGCGCGGTGCCAACAGACTGTACAGGGGATCCGGCAACATGACCTGCTTCGAGAACAACAGAGGTAATGCAAGCTCTTCCGCTCGCTTTCTGCCCTCGACAATCTCTGTTGCCATGTGGAGACTCTGATTGAAGCGCCCGACCGATGGAGGCGGGGCTTTCAAGTAACAATTTTGGATGTCATCGGCCATTTGCCCCGCGGCTTTCCGGCTAAATTTATTGAAATCAAGGTTGGGACGATCGAGTTCCCATTTTCTTATAACGCCAAAAATATCCATTTTGCCGTGCGCCTCAGTGCCTCGCCGAAATGATCAATATAGCCGTGCAATCCGCTTTGCAGAAGGCGGCCGCTGTAAGCGCTGAGTCTAACCTAAGCTTCCCCCTGCGCAACGCCGCGTCAGATGAAGGAAAACAACGACTCCAGAAGCCCATACACTGATCCTCAGCCGGTCCCGCTTTAGACCGGTCTCCACCCCGGCTCAAAATTCAATCGGCGGATGGCGCAAAATTCCGTCGGCGCGGACAACGCAAAAGACACGGCTGCGCCTATTTTCGCCAGCGCCTTACTCGAATCTCGTTTAGCTTCGACTCTTTCGAAATCTGATCAAGCGCAGCAGTGACGGTTTCTGCGATCGATTGTGTTTCAGCACCACGCATATGCGCCGCGCGGTATAGGTGATCGACTAGCATTCGCAGGGTGTCGCCCTGATGTTCCCTGAATAGTGCGACAAAGTCATCGGCTGAAGCCTTCAACAGTGACTCTGCCATTCTGTCGCTCCACTCCTTTTCCTCCATCAGTAGCGTTGCCGTGGACGCCAAATCAAGAACGCCGTCCTCTTCTGTTAGCACTTCGGCAAAACGCTTTTTGAGCCTTTCGTCATCAACGTCCCGGGACCAAGGCGATTCGTCGATCCTGAACAGTCCCGGACGGTCTGCGTTGAGTTCGACGTACCTCTCAATCACTGCATCTGCCTCATCGTCAAAGCCGAGTTCGCGAAGCAGCTTCACGGTACTGTTCAGGTTAAGGGGCGATATCACCGTCGCTGCGACGTTGACGGCGTTCACGAACGCGTGCATCAGATCCTCCGCGGTGCCGTCAATTCGGTCATGAAACAACTTCCACGCTTCGCTAAACACAGCATCTAATCTTGCCCTATCAGCAACTTCATCTAAAGCCTGGGCGTGCTTTGCAAGCTCCGATCCATGCGCGTAACCGTTCTCCAAAATCGATAGCACCTCCATGTCGAATTCGTCGCAAGCTAAAAATCCGACGCCATGCAGTTTCTCGCGCCACTCCTCTACAATGGTGTCCTTGCCAACACCCATGGCGATTGAGTACCAGTTGTAGCTGATGACCTGTTCGGCCGTCGGGAAACCAATCCCCCCTCGTACAACGCTCCTGCGAACACTGCTACTGCGATAGCAGCCTGCTGCTTTACCGCATCCGTGCAGTTGGGGATCACGCTTTGCACAGTTCGCAGTCCGTTTGCGATTTTCTGCACAGTGCGAATATTGTTGATGCCCAGCGTTTCAATATAGGGGGCCGCGAAATCTCGCAACGGCGTGTCTGCGGGCAACCCGAGTTCAACGGCTTCGGCCGCTGTGGTTAAGAATGCTAGCTTCTTGTCCACGACCTTTTCGCTGGCCTGCTCGTACTGCTTTGCGCGTTCGCCTAGCTGCGCTTCGTTGAACAGCAGGATGATCTTGCACTGAGACTCGACCTTGAGTTCGGAAACGAGACCCATCAGCTCATCCATGGCGATGCCCGAACCAAGGCGCTCGATGTCATCAATAATAATGATCGTCTTGTTGATCAGAGAGACGGCAATTGTTTCGAGCAGGACAGTCACCTGCTTTCCGCCATAAGGGATTTTCTCGGACAGCGTTGTAATGGTTTTCCAGATAGCATGTCCACGGCCTTTGCTGAGGACATGCTCGGTCTCGTCAACGATCTTCCCAAGCTTGTCACGTTGTACGGGGAAGCGCCTTGTTTTGATAAGAATCATTGAGCGCAGGTCGCCTATAGACTTTGCGCCGAAGGCAGACACGTACGAGTATCGCCCCAGCGATCCTTCGCCCGCGTACGATTGAACCAAAGATTGAAGCGCAAAGGTTTTGCCGACTCCCCATTTACCACTTATTGCAAGGACTTCTGGCTTTGTGCTGTCTAAAAATTCATCGATCACGCTTTCGATCACGGCCCGGGTCATTTTGTTGTTCCCCATTCCTGGCTGGTCTGGTGACCAGATACAAGCGCAAGCTAGCATTCAAGAAGGACTTATGCTCATCGTCGTGCGCGGGTCTGGTTCTGGAGCCGTGCCAGGGCTCCGCTAAGGTTCGGCGGCACTCGAGACAGTCGATCTCACGACGGCTAGGTTACATCAGCGAAGCTCGGGAACTTCAGTTCGTCGCATTCTGCAACGGCATTCCGCATATTGTTGACGATCTTGGTCGGAGCGTCGAGCGCCGCTTCATGGCCGAACTCAGCCCGATGATGACTCAGGGCGTGAAGCGGTGTTACGTACTCGCTGCCACGCGACGGCTGTTTCTCAGGTACGACAGTCATTCAACCAGTCGTGACAGCCGGCAAGTCGTTGGCCTTGCCGTCGCTCGCGTGCACACGTTGTCCGATGTTTTGCGGTTGCAAGACGAGATCATGTCGATCGAAAGGAATTCAGAGTTGCGCCTCTCGAACGGTCGCGCTCTGACACCGTGCCGCCTTTCGTACTCGGGCGGTATAAGACCGCATTCGGAGTCAAGCACTCAGACGAGCGGGGGCATCGCGGTCCCACGCATCTCACCTGAGGGCAATATCGCCATATTGCGCAGCTGACCAGTTCAACGCGTGGTGGCCCGCAGTGGGCGACGATCGACGTACACTGCCTGGTTCGGGGTTAAGCTGGTCCGCGCCGGCCCGCCTTGGCAGGCGAACAGCGTGGTGTTCGTGTCGCATGGTGATTGTTTCTACTTCGCCTTCGTCGCGAAGCTTCTGCAGCGCATACGCACGTGTGGATTCGTACAGCCAGTACAGAGCGCGTGGCCCCTCAAATTGCACATTCAGGAGAGATTTTGCGACGAGCGCGTCGATTCCCGCGATCGCACTGCTTAGGGAAAGCGTCGCGTCATATGCCACGACGCCGAGCGCTTCTAGCGTAAAGAGACCATCGAATACGGCAGTGCGCCGGAAGAGAGTCCGCTCTGTATGATCGAGCAACGCATGGCTCCAGTCAAAGGTCGCACGCAGGCTCTGGTGGCGCGGTCGTGCGGTACGATATCCACCGGTGAGAAACGCCATGCGGTCGTCCAGACAATGCCGTGCACCGTCGAGGCCAAGGGCAGCGACGCGGGCAGCCGCTAGTTCAATCGCGAGGGGTATGCCATCCAGCCGTCGGCAAATCTCACCGACAAGCTGGAGCTGCTGGCCGTCGGCGCCCACGGTCAGCTGCATGGCGTTTGCACGCTGGAGGAACAACCTGACCGCCGAATGCCCACGGATATCGACTTGCGAGGTATACGCCGGTGGCGTTTCAAGCGGATCGACTTTGAATGTATGCTCGGGCGATATGCGCAACCGTTCCCTGCTGGTCACGACGACGCGCACGTGGTTATTTGCAGCGAGCAAGGCGTCGACTATCTCCGCCACGTGCGCGATCAGATGTTCAGCATTATCGATAAATAGCAGCCCGCGCAGATCCGAAAGCGCGCACGCGACGCCTTTTTCAGGGACTCCAGCGCCCCCAGTCGGCCGACCGCAGCCTTTCATAATGGCATCGAGCATACCTTCCCGCGTCGTCACGCCAGATAGGTCGACGAAGTATGCGGGTTCGACCGAGTCTTCTTCAGTTCGACGCGCGACCTCGAGCGAGAGCCGCGTCTTGCCGATCCCCCCAGCGCCCACGAGCGTTATCAGGCGCGAACTTTCGAGCATCGCGAGGATCCGCTGAACGGCCGTCTCCCGCCCGACCAACGCGATGTTCGACGGCAGCTGGTTCGCGTCTCGCATCGACCCGCCCATCCAGGAAGTGAGGGCCACGTCCGTTTTTTGCACGCAAAGCTGATACCCGCGCCCAGGCACCGTGAGGACAAGATTCCGGTCGGGTCCGAGAATTTTGCGCAAGGCCGACAGATGGACATGGATGTTGTTTTCCTCGACGATCGTTTGCGGCCACACCACGCTCATTAACTCGTTTTTGGTGACAAGGCGGCCGCCAGCCGAAACAAGCACGGCCAGGATATCGAAGGCCCGGGACCCAACGGGTATTGCTACCCCGTCTCGGCGCAGTTCCCGCGTTCCGAGATCGACACGAAACCGGCCCAGTTCCATCACGCCGGTGGTGAGGTTTAGAGGACGATCGAAGGCTGCCATGTGAATGCTCGCGTGGGTCGAAGTGAAACGGAGTCTGCCGATCACAATCGCGCTTTAGGTAGGCGCGAGCAGGTAGTTGGCGCATGTCGCACCTGCTCAACCGTCGTTGTGCATCGGGACCGAATATCGCGTCCTGCCCGTCGTCGGCCGCTCTCGTCGCGAGAATCGCCCGATCAAGTGCACTTACAATGTTGTGGCAAGTGTGCCTGCTTTGCTTTTTTCGAGAAACTGGCCCATCAACGAAAGTATTTTGAAAATAGTTCAACAATGAATGTTACTTTGGATGAGCTTCAGGCCTTTTCAGCCGTTGTAGATACGGGCTCAATGACGGCCGCAGCGCACCATCTGAACCTGACGGTGTCGGCGGTAAGTCGCTTGCTCGGGCGCCTCGAGGAAAAGCTGAAAACGACACTGCTCCGCCGAAACACGCGCAAACTCGAGCTCACCGAGGAGGGACGGGTATTCCTTCAGCATGCGCGAGCGATCATCGACTCTGTCGAAACCGCAGAAGAACTGATGGTCGCACAGCGCGAAACGCCTTCGGGGCGGCTGCGGATCGACGCCGCGGCACCATTCATGCGGCATGTGATCGTGCCACTCGTGCAGGGCTACCGAGAGCGCTATCCGCATGTCACTCTGGAGCTCAACACCAACGACCGCATCATTGATCTGCTCGAAAGTCGCACCGATATAGCGATCAGAATCGCCCGCCTCAAGGATTCGACATTGCACAGCAGGCTCCTTGGAAATAGCCGGATGCGCATTCTCGCGAGTCGGGGCTACCTCGAGAAGCATGGTCAGCCGCGCAACGTTGAAGAGCTTGGCAAGCATGTGCTTCTGGGCTTCAATCAGCCGGAGTCGCTTAATGTCTGGCCACTGTTAGGCGCTGATGGTGAGCCTTATCGTATTGAGCCAGTCGCTTATTCGTCGAGCGGCGAGACACTTCGGCAACTGGCGCTTCAGGGCGTTGGAATAGTTTGCCTGTCGGACTTCATGACCGCACGGGACCGTGAGGCCGGACGGCTCGTCCAGATCCTCACCCGGCAAACGAGTGATGTTCGCCAAACGATCCATGCTGTCTATTACCGCAATACGGCTCTGTCTTCGCGGATCGCTTCCTTCGTGGATTACCTGATCGACGCCATAGGTGGCACACCCACACGGAAGGCGGTGCCTTGGGCGCAATGAGAGTAAAGCCATTTCGAGTACGCGCTGTTCGAATCGCGACCCGATTCACACGACTCGCCGGCACCCAGTGAATCGCCCGACATTTCTGTTGAGCCTCCTGCCGCTGCAACAATCGCGAGCGTGGTCGTGCCCTGCAATTTCGGTGACTTGATAAAACGAACGGGTTGCCGATTCAGTGACCGCAGAGCAGTTGCACGTCCGCTCACGACCACCCTCGACTGCCGTTCGTCACCGTGCGCCAGCAATGGCCGCTTGCAAGGTACAACGGCCGTTCCTTTTACCCGTTTGTCAGGCCGATCGTCGGCCAATGCGGCCGCTGGTCCATCAACGCGTCAACGACCGGTATAGGTTCCTAACCCGACGACAGCGAGCAATCTTGGTGAGCGGCCGCTTTGACCGTCGTCGAACGGCGGTGCACGATCCCACTCCGGCCGCTGGATCCCGCGCCTCCTTAGCGGCAACTTGACGACTGGTACGATCGATCGGTCCCATCAATCCACGACCCCTGATGCGTCTTGCAGAGATGTCGAAAAGACGCGTCCATCGACATCCGTCAGTTGCAGTGTCCGCGCGCTGGCAATAGCGTCCGTATGAACGGCCGCCGCCGGTAATGTAATGGTCGAAGCGGCGCCCATCGCCGCGCGCAGCCCGAATGGACCCGGGCCGAATTTGTTGTAGGCGTAGTCGTTGTTGAACGCGGCCTTTGGCATCTTTGAAAGTGCCTCGGCGTTCCATTGCGCGACGGGTGTCCTGTTCGCATCGAGCAACGCAGCCGCGACGACGTGCACCGGCGCTTCAGGGGTCCCGGCATCGAGAGTGACGTGAAAGCGCACGCTTCCATCAGCTAGAACAGCCACGCGAGCCAACGTCAGGTGATGGGCGGTCGGGCTGATAGGGCCGCTATGAAATGGCGTCACGACGGAGCCGCGGTAGTAGCTGTACGTCCCAACGTTGAACACGAGCACAAAGGTCAATACCGCGAGTGCGAGGTTGCGAAAACCGGTATCCGAAAGCGGCAGTGCCTTGCTTCCCGATGCCCATTGGAACCAGCCGCTGCTCGCCCGTTGCGGCTTGTTGCGCAGCAGGACATTGTCCAGCGACCAGGCCCCGCTGCCGCCCAGCATCAACGTCGCACCCATCGCCAGATTACAGGCCGCCATCGTCCATTCGTCGATGCACGTTGCCCCTTGCCAGCCGAACATAAGCATCAACAATACAGAAAACCCCATTGAAGCGAGTGCCGCGGCGCGCGTGAAGAGGCCCGCCATCAGCATGAGCCCGACGATCAGTTCGGCAGCACTGAAGAGAATGACGCCGCCGTACAGCAAATAGAAGTGATGCAGCATGAAGCTGATCACATGGTCCATGCCGAGCAGCGCGCCTGGCATCGCCGTCTGGAACTTGTTGGCCATCCAGTGTGCGGCATGCGGATTGAGCTTGCTGGGCCCATAAATGAATCGCCGCGAACCACCTCCCCAATAGATGAAGCCCTGAATGGCACGGACCGACACCAGGGAAATGGCCGAAATACGCCATGTGCGCTGGTCCCGCTCGCCCACAGCGCGCTCGTGACTGACCGCAGGGTATGCAATTGAACTCATGGAAGAACCTCTGAAGTGAATGTGCGTCATTTGACCGGAGGTTTGCGGCCCGCTCTGGCAGCGTCACCGATCGACCAATCATCGCTTTGCAGCGTATCGAAGGAAGGGGGGCCGTAAAAATACATTAATTGCATCGGCGCCATAATTTTTTGGTATCTAACTTAATGACATCGCGTTTTTATATTTGCCCATCGACGAGCACATCCATATAGACGCAACGCATGGCAGAGATATCAGTATTGTATTTTTCCTGAATGACCGACGTCCCTACACTGAGTCCATGCACTCCCGACAATTAGTCGATCGCAACGGGCTGCATATTCAACCCAAGTGTAAGGACCAAAAATGAGCAAGCTTTTCTGTTCCGCCGCCCCTGTCGCATTGATACTCACGGCAGCGCTTTTCTGTTCGGCAGCCAATGCTGCTCAACAAGACGCCGGTGCCTCGCGGCCGCAAGTTTCGCAAACCCAACAGGCACCCTCCGACCCCGCTGTCCAGCAGGCGCACGGGCTAACGCGCAAGCAGGTCTATGACCAACTGGTTCAGGCAGAAAAGGATGGCTCGCTAGCACGCCTCGATGCCACGCTGTACGGACCGTGAGCGTAGTGCGCACTCGCGCATGCATCGATGCTCGTTCCTTCCCGATGTCGAGCGGTGCATCAGCTTTACCTGCCCCGCAACAGATAAATACCGCAGTGCCGGGACCGAGCGCGGCGAGGCGACCGGCACGCTGATCGTCGACAACCTGCTGCCCGGCAGTGTGTTGTGGCTGCTGACTACCGGCACGGGTCTCGCACCATTCATGAGCGTGATTCGCGATCCGGCGGCATACGAGCGTTACGATCACATCGTGCTCGCCCACACCTGCCGGTACGTCCGTGAACTTGCCTATCGCGACTACATTATGACGACGCTCCCTAAACACGAATTCCTCGGTGAGCAGGTGCGTGAGCAACTGATCTACTACCCAACCGTCACTCGCGAGCCGTTTTCTAACAGCGGTCGCATTACCGATCTGATCGACGCCGGAACGCTGTTTTCCGACATCGGACTACCGCCATTTTCGCCCGAACGCGACCGCATCATGCTGTGCTGGAGCTCCGCGATGCTGCGCGACACGCGCGCCTTGCTCGAGGCATGTGGCTTCGATGAGGGCAGCCAGTCGGCTCCTGGACACTATGTGGTCGAGCGGGCCTTCGTTTCATGACCCGGGCGGCAAGCCAGCGTCATTCACCTTTGATACATCGCCATTGAGAGAATTAGTCATGAACAGAATCAAAACTCTTTTCGCTACCGCGCTCGTTGCGGTTGCCTCTGCGTCAGCGCTCGCAGCGCCGACCGATCCAGCCGGCTTCTGGACGACACCCACGATTCAGGGCTACGGCAACATGCACTATCTGCCCGACAGCGCGTTCAAACCACAGCCTGGCCATACCTACAAGGTGGTCTTTGCGCTGACTGAGGCCGCCGCACAGCCTGACAAGGCCAACCCAGCGCTGGATCACGTGGCGCGCACGGTCAATCTCTATGCCGCTTCAGGTGTACCACTGGCGAAACTGAAATTCGTAGCTGTTGCGTATGGCGCGGCGACACCGATCGCGCTCGACGATGCGCACTACCGGGCAGCGTTTGGCGTGCCCAACCCCAATCTCCCGCTGATTGCCGAGCTCAAGAAGGCCGGCGTGACGATCGCGGTATGCGGGCAGGCAGTGGCCGAGCATCATTTCCAGTACGACTGGATCAATCGGGATGTCACGCTTGCGCTGTCCGGCCTGACCACTGTCACTGCGCTCCAGCAGCAGGGTTACGCGCTGATGCAACTGTAACTGCACGTTCGTCGCGCGTGCGGGTGGTGCGAACTGCCGTGCAGTGCGCGTACCTTCGTTGATCATCTGGAGTCCACTGTATGTCAACCATCAACCGAAACACGCTTGCCTTGTGCATGATGAGCGCCATCGGCGCCCTCATCATCGGATCAGCCCATGCGGAGGGCGAGCCGGCACCCGGCACTGCCGGCATCGCGCATAGCCAGGGCGTCTATCCACCGTGGCAACACGGTGCGAACAATGACAGTCCGGTACGCGGCCTGTCGTTCACCGAACCCGACGCGGACAATCTTGCCGATTTCCATGGCGACCCGGTTCATCCGTCGCTCGCGCTCTATGTCGGTGGCAACTACTTCTTTGCGATGGCGCCGCTCGTGCAGGCGTTCGAAGCGCGTTACCCACAGTACAAAGGCCACGTCTACTGGGAGACGATTCCCCCGGGCCTGCTGGTGAAGCAGATGGCAGACGGCGGCACGGTCACGGTCGGCAACATGACCTGGACTGTCCCGGCTGACGTGTATCTCGCTGGGCTGAAGGCTGTGCAAAAGCAGATTGACGTCGGACGCCTACAGGCGCCGGCGGTGCCGTATGTGACGAATACACTGACCATCATGGTGCCGCACGGCAACCCTGCCCATATCTCAGGACTCGCCGATCTCGGCCGGCCCGAGGTTCGGCTGGCGATGCCGAATCCCAAATTCGAGGGGATCGCACGGCAGATCAAGACGTCGCTCGAACATGCGGGGGGCGACACGCTGCTCAACGAAGTCTACGGCACCAAAGTCGCCGACGGGTCGACTGTGCTGACGCACATCCATCACCGGCAGACGCCGCTGTGGATCATGCAGGGCAAGGCGCAAGCAGGTGTCACATGGCAGTCCGAGGCGATGTTCGAGGAACAGGCCGGTCATCCCATCAGTCACGTGGACATTCCGGCGGCCGACAACACGACGGCGATCTATGCGGGCGCCATGACAACAAATGCGCCTCACGCCGAGGCGGCCCGACGCTGGCTGGACTTTATCCGCTCGCCCGAAGGGCTCACAATCTTCGAACGGTACGGGTTCAAGCCCTACCAGGCCGACGCCAACGGCAACGCGGGCTGAACGCGCACACCATCCGCTTGCATCGCGTGCCGGGTGTCCTCGGTCGCCCGGCATGCGCCCGTCTTACACGTCACAGCCCGGCATCTCAAAGTCGATCATCGAACTCGAAGACGAACTGGGCGTCGAGATCTTTACGCGCCACGGCAAGCGGCTGAGTGCTATCACCGACCAGGGCAAACTGGTCGTCGCGGCAGCCGAGCGGATTCTTCGCGAGGTCGAAGCCCTGAAACGCCGCCGCGCGGACTATATGGATGACGATCAGGGGGAACTGATCATCGCCGCCACTCATACGTACGCTCGCGATCTGCTGCCTAATGCGATCGCACGGTTCAGGGCGCGCTTTCCAAAGGTCGTAGTTTCGATCCTGCAAGGCTCGGCCAGCCAAGTGCAAGAGATGCTCCGCAGCGCCGAAGCCGACGTCGTGCATACGCTAGCAGAACTGCTGTGCCCGATGTCTTCGCGGGAACACGTTGAGCAGGCCATGCGAAACGCGGAGGCCACCGTGACAGGCCTCGCGGCCAACAACGTCACCGCGCTGCGGCATCCGCTGCGGCCCGCGCCAGCACCAGGTCGAAAAAACCCTGCGTACTCGGCGATAGCGATCGCCCCTTGAGCCACACCATGTGCAGCGGGCGCTCGATGCGAAGATCGTCCACTTCGAGCACCGTCAGCTCGCCGCGGCGCAACTCGTCCTTCACACTGAGCAGCGAAACGTAAGCGATGGCGTGCTGGACAAGCAGCATCCGCTTGATGGCTTCGGTGTCGCTGACGGACATTAGTGGGTCAATTTGCAGACCGATATGCCCGTAAGCCTCCTCGACAACCGCACGCGTGCCAGAACCGGGCTCACGCAGAATGACCGTATGCGCAGTCAGATCGCGCGACGATAGCTTCTGCCCGGCACGTGGATGTCCGGCCGCGACGACCGCGGCGATTTCGTCGGCGCCGATCAGACGGGAATGCAGAATCGTGTTATCGAATGGCCCCTCGATGAAGCCGAGTGCAAAGGCATGGTTGCGCAAACCGGCTTCGACCTGCTCGGTATTGGTAACCGTCAGGTCGATCGCGACCTGAGGGTGGCTTGCGTTGAATCGCGCGATCATCTCCGGCACGAGGTACACGCCGACCGTCGCGCTGGCGCCTATTTTCACATGCCCGGCGCTGAGACCGGCCAGTTCCCGCAGTTCCCATTCCGCCGCGTCGGCAAGCGAGAAGATCTGCTCGGCGTAGCGGAACAGCGTCGACCCCGCGTCGGTCAGCGCGACCCCTCTCGGCAGCCGGTCGAACAGCACAAGTCCAAGCCGTTCCTCCAGTTCCCTGATTTCCCGCGTGACCGCCGGCTGGCTCACGCGTAGGCGTTCGGCCCCCCCGCTAACGCTGCCTGCGCGTGCGACCTCGAAAAACGCCAATAGATGAGTAAAGTTCATCGCAACTGTAATTCCCGGAAACTGCGCATGCGCCGGACCTCGCCACACATGCCGTACCTGTCGCTAAGCCTTCCTTCGCAATGCAGTGCAGTCGCGTCCGCGCACGCCATTGGCGCCGATTCGCACTGCGTTTGCAGGCACAACCCCACATTCGCCTTTGAACGGCATGCGTTACAGATATGGATCGTATCCCAACAATATATTTTATTTCTATCTTCCTGGTGAATACGATGTGTGCATGGAGGCGCTAGACAAGATCTGCACATGCAACCCCCGGCTCACGCAGATTTGCGCCACGAACGCGGCAGACGAGCATCGTCCTGGCAGTCCCTGCTGGGAATAGAGTCAGGTTTTCTGTGTTCACCATGACGTAGCCAGTGTCTATTTCTTAATCATCAATTTAGGAATTCGAAATGAACAAGCGTTATGTGCTGAGCCTTTCCATGATCCTGCTCGCGTCGGCAAGCGTCGCTTCCAACGCGTCCGCCCAGGAGAAGACCCGCGCGGAAGTCCGTCAGGAACTGATCCAGGCAGAAAACAACGGCCTGCGTTTCGTGACCGACACGTCGTACCCCGACGGCAACCCGGTCTTTGCGCAACAGGCAGCCCAGCTCAAGCAGCAAAGCGAAAGCGGCACGGGTGCCGGCATGTCGGGTTCGAGCGCCGCCGGCCAGCGAGAAGCGGCCGGCAAAGCCGGCATCGGTCAAAGTCATGCGGCTATTCCTTCCTGCGTCGGACCGGTCAGCTTTTGTACGCCGTATTTCGGCAGCTGACGCAGCAACATGTCGCGCACGCCAACCGATTGCCCAGTACCACCCATCATTCATTGAAGGAGATCAAGTCATGAAGACGCTTATTTGCCTGACCCTCGTCGTCAGCGCGCTCGCGAGCCCGGCACTGACCTTCGCGCAAGCCACATCCGGCCAGTTGACCCGTGCGCAGGTGCGCGCGGATCTCATCCGTGTCGAGCAGGCGGGCTATAACCCCTCAGCAGGCGACGATCCGGACTATCCCGCCGATATCCAGGCCGCCGAAGCAAAAATTGCTGAACAGGACGGTGCCCGGCTCGCGGCCGACGCCGTGGGCGGTATCGCGCAGGCCGGTTCCTCACAGACAGGTATGGCGGCAAATGCAATTTCGCCCCGTTCCCTGTATGCCGGGCATTGACAATGTGTCAGTCCATTTGGGTGGTGTCCGGCAACGCACATTGGGCAAAGCGGAGACGCGCCAGCAGCGGGTGTCTGCCGCCGTCTACCGGCATGGCGAGCGACGAACCCGATGCGGCAATCCTGATATTGCGATCCGCTTTTGCTGACTGAAGCGTTCACAGTGACTTGCCGGCTTGTGCAGCCAAGCTACTGCGAGAAACCAATGGAAGACCTGATAAGTCGCGCGATTTACCACCCGCTCGTCGTGCTCCCGACGTTCTATCTGACCGATCTGATGTGTAACGTCGACTACAGCCTGGTCGGTGCCCTCCTGGTGTTGGCATTCGCATTAACGTTCCGGCTGGCGCGGCTTTCAAGCAGATGGTATCGCCGCAACAGAAGAGAATCCGGAAACTGATATTCCTTGGCACTGGCGTTCCGTCATGTGCGGTCGCGAAACTGTTGTTCGTGGGGACACACGCTTTGATGTCCGCTGGTACTCAGTAAGTTGCCGGTGACCTGACGCGAGGTCAAATGGCCAGAACGGGCCGGGTACTGCCGGTCCGAAACGGTCAAAGCAGTCGTTCACCAAGGTCGCTCGAACGTTGTCGGGTTAGGAACCTATACCGGCCATTGACCCGTTGATGAACCAATGACCGCAAAGGCCGATGAAGGAGCGTTCGTCTTCGACAGGCGGATGGCCGGTTACGGGGCGGAGCCGACGCCTGAACGTCCGACCGACTACGCATCGGAACGGCGGCTTGTGGCCGATCACGGTCCGATGCTGATTGCATAGGGTGCTCGCCAGAGATCGACTCGCGTCGGACCGTCATCGACCCACTCCGGCCGCTTGAATTTGCCGAAAGCGGCCATTGATCACGACATTGCAGCGGCGTTGGTACTATTCGCTGAACCAGTCAAGTGATCGAGGCACTATATGGACAGCGATATCCCGCAGGAGGACCTGTACGTTACTCAATGTGAGCAGGTCGGTTCGGCATTGGAGTTGCGCTTCGTGCTGGACTTCCATCCCGACTCTCCGCCCAACGATCAGGTGTTGCAGATCACTTTAGCTGGATTAGACAATGTGCCGACGTGTGTTGATTTTTTTCGCGACCTGCTGCACAACAAGCCGATCTATCTACAGCGTGAGGGCAATAGGCTCACGGCTACGGCGGGCCATGGTACTTCGCTTTCAATGCAAGCAACAACTCTAACGATTCGCCATGACCGATTGAATCGGCAGGAGTTGCTCCGGCAGGTAGCCTTGATCCATGATTGGTATCTTGCGGCTAATCGTGGCCTTGTCAAGTCTTCCGCACGTATCAGCGCTGTCCGTACCTTGATATCGGAATCGATACGCCGAACTGACTTGAAAGCATCCGGGCATGATCGCGACGGGTTGGTGTCTGTTTTGTATGCGCAGCAGGTTCACACGCTCAACAGGATATTGCGGCTGCTCGACGAATAAAAGGTCCATCGGAGCGCGAAGGCTGTGCCTGAGGGTGGACGTGTGAAGACCCCTTGTCTATCACCACCGCCGCCTGCCGACCCACAAGGGGCCCCTTCAACTTTGCCTGAAGCGGCCCTTCAAATCGGGCATCATTCAATTTCTTCCAACAACTAGCAGAAGTCGCGGCTCGCATCCTCAGCCGAATCAGATAAAAACCAATGAACCTCATCGCGAAGATTTTCGGGACTCGCTCGCCTTTGACGGCGCCTGCGCATACGGTCTATATAGTGCCAGGCGAATCAATGCCCCTTCGCACCGCGATTGAGACCATTACCGCCAGCATCGACAATGAATTCGTTGCGTTATGTATGTCCCACTATTCAGGCTATGTCAGAGAGGCGGCGATTGGCCGGGCGGTCGAACTCGGCTGCAGTTCATTTCTAGTCTCGATAACAGAGCGCGTGAACGACTGGGTGCCCGAGGTTGGACGGGCTGCGACGAACGCGTTGCTTACACTTCTCGCAACCGTTCCCGCCGAGAACTTCGTTTCGCTCATCCCGCGACTGCGCGGCCTCATGTCGGCCACGCGTACGGACCATCGGTCTTGGTTGTTCGAGTTTGAACAGCGACTCGTGGAAGCGGGTGGGGCTGCAGCGATCGTCGCGGCAACGAACGGCACAGATTTTCGGCTCAGGCGCGCCGCATTTCTTGTAGCGGTAGACCATCAACTTCTATCGGTTACCGAAATGGTAAAGCTTGGCCTGAGCTCAGGCGACATAGTGCTCGCGCAACGCGCAGTTACGCTGCTAGACCGCGTACCGGTTTCAGGCCGAGCTATATACATCGCCCTTGCTGCCGCGTCCCCGTTTGGGCCAGTACGCTTTGCCGCTTTCAAATTCGTTGTAAACGGTCACGTCGATTTCGATACCGAGCCGTTTCTGTGGCGTACTATATTTGACTCACAAGGCAGCTTGCGGTCCGCTGCTGCCCAGTTGCTCGTCGAGAGTGGCCGGGATGTTGTTGGCCGCTGTAGCGCGATGCTCGATGCAGGGGGGCTGAATGTCAGGCAAGTCC